>DATJGQ010000802.1:0-2360 GCA_035494815.1 Gemmataceae bacterium | reverse complement strand
CAGATTGCAGATTGCAGATTTCTCAAACCAATCTGCAATCTGCAATCTGCAATCTGCAATCTGCAATCTGAAATCTCATTTTGTGGCCCACCGCAACTTCGCTGAACGCGACCTAGGATTAGTTTGCCTCTCCTCATCTCCCGCGCGCACTGCCTCTTCGCTGACCGCCGAATACACGCCCGCACGCAGCCCGTCGCGGAACGCCTGCTTGACGAGCCGGTCCTCGCCGCTGTGAAAGCTGTTCACCGCCGCGCGTCCGCCCGACGCTAACACTTCCGGCAACACTCGCAGAAGTTCCGTGAGATTGGCCAACTCGCGGTTCACGAGGATGCGCAGGGCCTGAAACACGCGCGCGACCGGCCGAACCTTTTGCTGCCACGGCTTGGCGACCCCCGGCCCCGCCTTCTCGATCTTTACGTGTGCCGCCCGTTCGATTAAGTCCCGCAAGTCGCGCGTCGTCGCGAGCGCCCGCCGCGCACGGTCGGCGACAATGGCCGCCGCGATCGCGACGGCCTGCGGTTCGTCGCCGAATTCGGCGAATGCGCGGGCCAGTTCCGACTCGGGCAATGTCGCCAGAAGCTCCGCCGCCGTCTTGCCGCGAGTCGGGTCCATCCGCATGTCGAGCGGGCCGTCGCGCATGTACGAGAACCCGCGGCCGATGTCGTCGATCTGCATGCTCGAAACGCCCAGGTCGGCGAGCACGATGTCGGCGTCATCAACGCCCGCCGCGGCGAGCGCCTGTCGGACGCCCGCAAAGTTGAGATGGTGGAGCGAATAGGAATGGCCGACTTCCGCTAATCGCTTCTCCGCACGCTCGAGATTGACCGGGTCGAGGTCCAGGCCGATCAATCGTCCCGTCGGCCCGACGCGCCGTTGCAGTTCGGCCGCGTGTCCCGCGAATCCGACGGTGCAATCGACGACAACGCCGCCCGGCCGCGGGTCGAGGACGGCCAGCACTTCGTCGAGCAACACCGGCCGGTGTTCTCCGGCCGGCGTACTGCGGTCGCCGCGCGGGCGCATGCATCTCCCCGGATCGAGCCGTGACCCGCGGCTGGCGTTGACCGGCGGGGCCACACCTGTCAGGATACCGCTCCTCATTCGCCAGGACGACAAGAACGCGATGCCCTCCGCCCTGTTTCAAGGACGATCCGGTTCTCTTTTGCGACGCCTGGCGGGCCCGCCAGGCCGGCTCGAATCGGCGGGGGCGCTCGTTTGGGTCGTCATCGCTCTGACCGCCGGCCGTGCGAGCGAAGTGCCGCCGCCGCGGGAAATTCTCGCGCCCGCGATCGTCCTCGGCCCGCTGTGGCTGTTGCGGTTCGTACGGGCACATCGTTCCGGCGCGCTCGCGTTCTCGCTCGGATGGCTGATCTTCCCGGTCGTCACGGGCCTGGCCGTCGGCCACTACTTTGCGGCCGACGTCGATCGGCTCAAGCGACTGCCCGGAGCGGACTGGCAACACATCCTCGGCAACACGGCCGCGCAGCCGGCCCCACGGACGCGACAGCTTCAGGCGCGTTACGCCGAGCAATTCAGCCGCGGGGGGATCGACATTGCGTTCCTGGGCGATTCTCTCACCAGCAGGTGGGCGACCGCCGGCCGCGACGTGTGGGAAGAAGTGTTCGCGCCACACGCGGCCGCCAACTTCGGCGTCGGCGAGGACCGGACGCAGCACCTGCTCTGGCGAGTGACCGCCGGCGGACTGCTGGACGGCCCGCCGGTGCGGACGGTCGTCCTCTTGATCGGGACGAACAACATCGCCCGCAACACCCCCGACGAGATCGTTGAGGCGATCGGTCAGATCGTGCGTGCCGTGCGCGACCGGCAGCCACAAGCGCGCATCGTACTGTTGGGATTGTTGCCGCGCGGCCGTGAGGCAAACGGCTCCGACCGGCGGGAGGTGGCCGCGGTGAATCGCCGACTGGCAGCTTTCGGGGAGTCCGACCGCGTGACTTACCTCGACGTAGGAGGCCATTTTCTCGACGCGGCCGGTCGCATCGGCCCCGACATCATGCCCGACGCGCTGCACCTTTCGACCGCCGGCTACCGCATCCTCGCCGCCGCCCTCGCGCCCGTCCTCTTTACTCCAGACGCACCTTCGCCCCGAAGTCCCGCTGCTGGTTCGACACGAAGTACGTCAGGCACGCCGCGTCGATCAGGTCCGGGGTAAACGTCACCCGCTCCATGTTGTACTTGCCGATCGAGACCATCTGGTCGAGGATGTCGCGCGGGTGGCACATGCGGTACGGCCGCCGCATCGGCTTGTACCACTTCTCGATCAGGTAATCGATCCCCTGTTCGTCGTAATCGATCTGCCGGCCGCGACAGACGAGCCGCCAGATCTGCCGCCACTGGTGCTCGCC
>DATJGQ010000801.1:0-2697 GCA_035494815.1 Gemmataceae bacterium | reverse complement strand
CGTATGAGTTTGCCGCCGCATAGTCCATGATTTCGCGGTCTGCCGCCGATGGGCGGCAGATTCGGCTACATGGACGCTATCGATTCCCGAAGCGGCAAAGAACTCGACCCTCAGCGGGCTCGAGTTCATGTCGATCAGGATCTTCATGCCGGCGGCAGCGGGACCTCGATCTCCTGGACACACCAGCCCGCATAGGCAAGCGATTGGCGGATGACGTCCTCATCCAAATATGGATACGCGGCCAGAATGTCAGCGGACGTGTGGCCCGCAGCCAAGAGCCCGACGATCGTGCCAACGGTGACTCGCATACCGCGGACACAGGGCTTGCCGCCCATGACTTCCGGATTCGAGGTAATGCGGTCGAGAGTCATCGCGGTGCTTTATGGTAACTCCGCCCTCACTTCACCCAGATCGTCGTCCCCGGGGCGCTCGACACCCCGCCGGCGACCAGCCGCACCGGGACTTGGCCGCCGCCCACCACATCTCGCGGCACGACCACATTGACCTGGAGTGCGCCATTGACGAGGGTCGGGGCGGCGCCGGCGTAGAACACCGTTCCCGCGGATTTATCGAAACGGACATAGACGGGCGCTTTGGGAGTCACCAGTTCGGCGGGCATGACCTGCCCGTCGGGGAAGGACTTCTGCAGGACGCCGACGCCCGTCCCATACAGGACGACGACTGACCCGGGTGCGGCAGGGTTCGCCGCCGAGTTGATCGACCCGTCCTCGTTCAGCGCAGCCACCGAACCCTTGCCGGAGCCGTCATAGGTGAACAGGCCGGGCATCGTCTCCAGCACCGAAATCGTATTGCTGAGGGATCCCCGCGTGCTGCGCACCACGACGCCCGTAGTCGTCCGGCCAGCGACGGCATAAGGGACGATGGCGTTGATCTGGTCGGGAGAAGCATAGGTGATCGCTGCCGCGGTCCCGTCAAACGTTACGGAGACGCCGCCGACGACAGTGGGCAGGCGGCCGGCGGTGTCGGGTCGTGTCGCTTGCGCCGTCGAAGGACCGATGTTGGTCCCGAAAATGGAGACGATCTCGCCGGGCGCGACCACCATGCCGGTAGTTCCGGGGTTGTGATTGATGGTGAAACTGCCCGCGTGGAACATCAGCCATGGGAAGGCGGTCGTGCCAAAGTTCGCAACGACGTGCCGCTGCTGGTCCATCACCACATCCTGTGAGGCCGTCCCCCCGGCAAGATCGCCGACCCAGTAGCGAAAGAACTGTCCGGCGTTCTGCTGAGCGGTGACCCGCACCGTCGTGCCCGCTTCGTAGAAGCCGTCCGCCGACGAAGGCGAGGTCAGCACGACGCCGCTGCCGACCGTGCTCGACGTCAACAGGAACTCCTCCAGAAAACTTGCCTTGAACGTGGCGCCCTCGGCGGCCGCGGTGACGATGCGGACGCCGGACGAGCCGTCGTCCCACTCCCGGAAGGTGAAGCGATGTGTGTTGTTGCCCGACATCTGCTGCGTCGTGACCGTCATGGAATGCGTCGAACCGGGCGTCCAGGAGAAACTCACCGGCGTCAGGTAGGTCGTCCCGTCGACGATCACCTGCGCGCCCCGCGGCTGGGAATCGACCACGTGCAGCGGGCCGGACGTGAACGTCGCCTGATAGCTGGACGCCGCGCCGAACACCTGCACCCGCGCCGAGGTTGCCGAGACGCTCGATCCCGAGGAGCCGAGGAAGGTCGCGCCGGTCCAGCGCACGAAGCTGCTGCCCGCGTCCGCGACGGCCTTGACGACGAAAGACTGGCGATCGGCGAGGAAACCGTCCGGGGTCGCCGGCGCCAGGGTCGCCGAGCCGGCGCCGGATGCCACGCCGACGCCCACCGGATACTGGCGCTGGAACTGCGCCGCGAAAACTGTCACCGCAGGACCGGCCGTGATGGTGTGGGTCGCGGCGCCGCCATCCGACCATTTCGCGAACACGTGGCGCGGCGAGGTTCCGTTGACCGATGGGGCCGAAATCGTGTGTTGCGAGCCGGGTGTCCACTCGAACCTCTTCGGCGTCAGCACAGTCTCGCCATCGACGACGATGGGCAGCCCGGGAGGAGTGCTGGCGATGGTGGTGGCCGAGGGAATCACTCCGTAGAGCCGCTGGATCGCATCCACATCGCCCGCCGAAAGGCCCGTTCGCTGCCCGATCGGGACGCCCGGCGGCACGGTCGACATGGCGTCGCCGAAGTTCCGGCTGAAGCCGGTCGCCGGATAGTGCATGATCGAGTCGTAATCGTAATAGCCTCCGTCTATCGAGCCCGTGCTTTGGAAGAAGTTCGAGACGAAGCGCTTGTCGATGTTGTCGTAGAGGATCGTGACGTGGGCGTCGCGGTCGGCGCGCTCCTGCTCGTGCAGCAGGCCCCAGGCATGCCCGATCTCGTGGATCGCCGGGCCGACCGAACAGGATGCTGTCACGCCGATGAACTGCTGGCCGCCGACCATCCCGACCGACGAATTGCAGGCGGCGTCGACGACGATCCGGCGGAAGGTGACGTAATTCCGCTCCGACGTGCGCGGCAGGATCTTGAACGGCGAAACGGTGTTCCAGTAGTCAATCGCGCCGAGCAGGTTTTGCTGGACCGGAGTGTCGGCTTCGATCGTGTAGTACATGGTGGCGTCGGGCCAGAGCCGGACGTTGGCAGCGCCGGGAAAATAGACGGAGTTGGGCCGGGCCGCGACGTCGCCGCGCGCTT
>DATJGQ010000800.1:0-3779 GCA_035494815.1 Gemmataceae bacterium | reverse complement strand
AAGCTGAGTTTGAAGTGATACGACCCCCAAGCGTGTCGTGCGCCCCGAATTGCCCGCTGAAAGCGGGCAGACCGGCGGGTGGGCGCGCACGTCTTTCCTGGATCAGTATGAAAGGCCCCGACGGATCGCGCCAACTTGTTTTGGGGTCGTGGGTCAGCTTGAAAGAGCCGCGACCGTCAGGGAGTGGTTGCGGCCGAAATTTCGCTCGCTTACGCTCGCGACTCTTTCCAGTTCCTTGTGTTGGCCCGCGCTTGATCCCCTACCGCAGACATTCCTGATACCGCACCGCGAGCGACTCGCCTCCGGCGGGGCCTTCGCTGGGGAGCTTGCAGACCAATTTGCCGTCCTTGAGGACCGCGACCTCGTTGGCGTAGACCGCGACGGAGGGTTCGTGCGTGACCATGACGATGGTCTTCCCGTGGACGGCCGACAGGTCGCGGAGCAGCTCGCAGACGCTGCGGCTGTTGGCGCTGTCGAGGTTGCCGGTGGGTTCGTCGGCCAGGATGACCGCGGGGTCGGTGACGAGCGCGCGGCCGATTGCGACGCGCTGCTGCTCGCCGCCGCTCATCGCGTCCGGGCGGTGCCCGCGCCGGCCGGCCAGGCCCAGGCGGGCCAGCAGCTCGTTGACCTTCGCGTCGCCGGCGTCGCCGTTGCGGCCGTCGAGCATGAGCGGGAGGAGAACGTTTTCCTCCGCCGTCAGCGTGGGGATCAGGTTGAAGGACTGGAAGACCAGCCCGACCTTCCGTCGGCGGAAGAGGGTCAGCTCGCGGTCGTTCATCGCCCCCAGATCCGCCCCGGCGATCATCACGCGTCCGCCGTCCGCCTGCGTCAGGCCCGCCATCAAATGGAGCAGCGTACTTTTCCCCGAGCCACTGGCGCCCATGACAGCAAGGAATTGCCCCTGGGCGACTTCGAGGCTGACGCCATCGAGGGCACGGACCACCCGGTCCCCCTGCCGGAATTGCTTCACCACGTTCTCGACGACCAGCGGCTGCATCCGTTTCCTTCGCGCGGGACGCGAGATGCCCCCGGCGCGCGACCCGCCGCGCGCGCCGGAGAAAGACTTTAGCCGCGCCTTCGGAGGCGCACAAGCGAGCTTCAAATCACGGCCGGCCGATGCGACGCGCGCGGAGGCGGCCATAGTTTAAAGCTTGAGCGCAGACGGCGCGCACAAAGCCCACTGCGACGAGAATACGCGGTGGGATCGCCACTATCACGATGTACAATTTCCGCCAATCGGCCGAACCATCCGCGGTCCCCAATCGCACCACTAGTCCGCCGGCCTGATTGGCGCGGCTTGAGCGCACGGCTGAGTCCGCCTGGCAGGCGGCCCCCGTCGATTCGGTTCGGCTCCCCGGCACCTTATACCTTCAGGGATCGACCCCGCAGAGACGCCCGGCATGCCCCTCTTCCCGCGCAAGCAGACTTCCGCCCGGCGTTTGCCGCCGCGGCCGCCCGTCTCCGCTCGGACTGCCATCGCGGCCGAGCCGCTGGAGTCGCGCACCCTGCTGTCGGCGGTCCTGCCTAGCAACCTCGAGCAGTACATGCTCGAGTTGATGAACCGCGCCCGGGCCAACCCGTCGGCCGAGGCGGCCCGGTACGGGATTGATCTGAATGAGGGCCTCCCCGCCGGCACGATCTCCGCCGCGCCCAAGCAGCCGTTGGCGATGAACCCGCTCCTGGTCGATTCGGCCCGGCAGCACAGCCAGTGGATGCTGGCCAACGACATCTTCTCCCACACCGGCGTCAACGGCACCGACCCGATGCAGCGGATGCAGGCGGCCGGGTACTCGTTCACCGGCACTTGGGGCTGGGGCGAGAACCTCGCCTACCGCGCCGAGCGGCCGAGCGTCCCCGAGCCGGTCTCCACCACTGCCGGAGAGCACCAGGACCTGTTCGTCGATCAGGCGATCGCCGACCGCGGCCACCGCACGAACATGATGGAGCCGGCCTTCAAAGAGGTCGGCGTCGGCATCATCCCCGGCGATTTCCAGGGCTACAACGCCCTGATGACCGCCGCCGACTTTGCGTTCGTCGCCAGCGACACCTTCATCACCGGCGTCGCGTATAACGACACAGTCACCCCCGATCACTTTTACACCCCCGGCGAAGGCCTGGGCGGAGTAACGGTCACCGCCACCCGCGCCAGTGACGGCAGTACCTTCGCGGCGAACACCTGGTCCACCGGGGGCTACAGCCTGGCCGTCCCCCCGGGAACCTACACCGTCACCGCGACCGGCGGCAGCCTGGGCAGCCCGATCACCTACACCGGCGTCAGTGTCGGCAGCCAAAACGTAAAGGAAGACTTCGTCCCGTCGGCCACCCCGACTCCGACGCCGACACCGACACCAACGCCCACTCCGACTCCAACGCCCACTCCGACTCCAACACCCACTCCGACTCCAACGCCAACGCCGACCCCAACACCGACTCCAACTCCTACGCCAACACCTACGCCCACTCCGACACCGACACCGACACCGACGCCAACGCCTACGCCCACTCCGACGCCAACGCCGCCAGGCCCGCGGACCTCCGGCAACGAGTTGCTCCGGGGCAAGCTGTTCAACGACAGCAACGGCAACGGCAAGCGCGACCGAGGCGACTCGTCGCTGGGCGAGATGATGGTCTTCCTCGACGACAACGCCGACGGCGTACTCGATCCCGGCGAGACCGCCGTCCCGTCCGGGCCGGACGGGTCATTCGTTTTCACCGGACTGGGCGCCGCGACCTACCACGTCACAGTGGACCAAGCCGACGGCTGGCGGGTCACGACCGCGACCACCTACGATGTGACCCTCGACGGTCGTAAGCGGGCGGCGCGGGTCAAGCCGTTCGGCCTGAGCCAGGCCTGCCTGCTCGGCGGCAGCGTCTACCTCGATTTGACTGCCGACGGCACCCGGCAGGAAGGCGAGCCCGGCCTCAAGCACTGGCGCCTCTTCCTCGACCAGAACGGCGACGGCGGTTACCAGCAGAACGAACCCGCCACAAAGACCGACAAGTCCGGCAACTGGGCATTCCGCGCCCTCGCCCCCGGCCCCTACACCGTCCGCATCCTCCCCCAGTCCGGCTACGCCGTGACCAATCCCGCCGATGGCGCCCTGACGGTCACCCTCGCCACCGGCGCGGAGATGAACACCGACAACCTCTTCGGCGAAAAGCCGATCCTGTAGCGGCGCCTGTGGTGGGACAGGCATTCCTGCCCGTCTCGCTCTCCCGCTTCACTCCCCAATGACCTTGATCAACACCCGTTTCGCACGGCGGCCGTCGAACTCGCCGTAGAAGATCTGCTCCCACCGCCCGAATTCCAGCTTCCCGTTAGTGATCGCGACGACCACCTCCCGGCCCATGACCTGCCGCTTCATGTGCGCGTCGGCGTTGTCCTCGCCGGTGCGGTTGTGCCGGTACCGCTGCGGGGAGGCGTCGAAGGGCGCGAGCCGTTCGAGCCAGTCCTTGTAGTCCTCGTGCAGCCCGGACTCGTCATCGTTGATGAAGACCGACGACGTGATGTGCATCGAGTTGCAAAGCAGCAGCCCCTCCCGCACGCCGCTCTTGCGCACGGCCTCCTCGCACTGCGGCGTGATGTTCACGAATCCAACCCGGTCCGGGACGTTGAACGTCAGGTGTTCGGTGTAGCTCTTCATGCCCCGCATTATGGCGACTCGCGCCAGCAGGTTGAACGCAGAGACGCAAAGACGCAAAGGAAGAACGGAGGAGAGGTGGAACGTGAAAGACCTCTCGTGCGGTCCAATTACGCGAATTCCACCTGATCCTTGCGC
>DATJGQ010000799.1:0-4568 GCA_035494815.1 Gemmataceae bacterium | reverse complement strand
CGCCGGAGCGGTCGTGCTCCCGCATCTCCTCGCCTTTGGGCCGGTGCCGGACTTCCTCTCGGCGACGACCGACACGGCCGGCCGTTTCAAGTTCGACAATTTGGGCGCCTACAAGTGGCCCGGCGGCAAATCGGTGCCCACGAGCTTTACGGTGCAGCACCCGGACTACCCAGTGACGACTGGCGAGGCGAGCGCGCTGCCGGCGGACGTCGTCGTCACACTGCCGACCGGTTGTCTCGTGACGGGAACCGTGACTGACGGCGTCACGGGGCAGCCCGCCAAGGGAGCGATCATCACCGCGCGGCGAGCGGACGAATGGGGCGAGTCGTTCGTCGTCACGGACGCGACCGGACGCTTTCGCCTCGCGGTTCCGGAAGGGCGCTATGATTTTCTCGCCGAAGCGAAGGACCGCGTTTGCGTCGCGGTGACCGGCCGCGAATGCCTGGCCGGCGAAAAGATCGCACTGCCGCCGTTCAAACTCACCGGCGGCGGCTTCATCGCGGGCCGGGTCATCAATACCCGCACCGGAGAGCCGGTCACGGTAGCCGACAACGGGACCGAGATCATGCTCGGGCTGATCGGCCCGTCGCTGCCGCTGGGAAAGGTGATCGCTCCGGCCCGCCTCGCCGCGGTGGACAAGACGGGCCGTTTCATTCTGCGCGCGGCCCCGTGGGACAACTTCCCCTACTTCGTCAACACCCGCGGCGTGCGGATGGCCTGGAACACCCAACAGCAGCCCCCGGTCGTCGTGAAAGAGGGAGAGACGACCACTTACAACATGCTCATCACACCCGAGATGCCGGCGGACGAGAAACTCAAGTCGGCCCGGACGCTCGTCGACGCCCTGTCGAAGAAACCGTCCGAGCGGACGGCGCAGATCATCCTCGAATTCCGCAAGCTCAATCACACCGTCGACGAAACCGAATTATGGTGCTCGCTGATGCGCGAACTCGTGGCCGTCGGCCGCGTCGCGGTGCCGCAACTGTGCGCCGAACTCGACGCCACGACCGAGAATCGAATGTTGCGCCGGTTGGGGTTCGCCCTGCGTGCCATCGGCGACCTCCGGGCGGTACCCGCCCTGATCCGGGCATTTCCAAAGACACTGCTTCCAGCCAGCAGCGACTACGGCCTGATTGTCGCGGACGGGGAACTGACCGACTTCATGCAGACCCACCAATTGAACAAAGGACGGGGAGGGACGCTCTTCGGTTTCGGAAGACCTGAGCGAGAGGTGATGGGCGCGCTGCACAGGCTCACCGGGCAGGATTTCCAGGACGGCGAACTGCTCGGAATGAGTCTGAGCGAAGACCCACGGCGGCAAGTTCTGCAGCGCCGCCTTTACGTTCGACAGGCACAGCGATGGCAGACCTGGTGGGAGAACAACTCGCAGCGGTTCACCAACGACGCCGCGTACCAAAAGGTCGGTCTGAACTCCTCCGACGAGCCACTGCCACCCGCCCCTCCGGCCCTGGGGAAGAAGGCCCGGCTCGGCGGCGAAATGACGGGGGCGGTCGTTTCTCCACCGATCGAGAAAGGCCAGCACGCCTGGCACTTTTTGGATCTCGATACCGGCTATCGACCGAAATGGCCGGCGCATATTCCCAGAGACGAATCCGCGACCGATTCGAAGCAACTGGCGGATTGGGCCGCCCAGACCGGAGCCGATTTGATGTGCGTCACCCATCGTGCGCCGGACGGAACGGAGACGTTCGTGTTGCGGGCGTTGGGGATGAAAGTCCGGGAGATCGACGCGCGGGACCTGCGAAACCTCGATAAGCTGGTCGCCGCAGGAACGCTTCCCGAAGGTCGGCCCGTCGGCGAGCTGCTGATGCACTACGACGCCCGATCGCAGCGACTTGTGCCGGACGCGAATGCAACCTTTCTTTACATCACCCGCGAAGGAAACATGGGAGTAATCGAAACGACCGACCGCGTCACCCGCACCGCCGATCTGACCGGTCGGCCCAGCGGGCCGTCCTCGGGCGTTGGCTTCCACCTGGGCGTTCAATTCAATCTCAAGGCGATCATCCCCTGAAACAGCGGAGTCTGGGCCCGGAGGGACACATGCCCGCACTCAACGTCCTCTTCGTCGGCAACAGTTTCACCGCCCGCAACGACGTGCCCGGTCTGATCGCCGGTCTGGCGGCGGCGCGCGGCCGGCGCATGGAACACCGCCTCATCAGCGCCGGCGGCGCGTCGCTGCGGACCCACTGGAACGCCGGCCACGCGGCGCGAGCGATCCACGTCGGACAATATGACGCGGTCGTGCTCCAGGAGCAGAGCACGCTGCCGGTAAAAAACGCCGCGCGGATGCACGAAAACGTTCGCCTGTTCGACGCGGCGATCCGGGCCGCCGGCGCCAAGACCGTCCTCTACATGACCTGGGCGCGGCAGCACGCCCCGGAATCGCAGAAGGCGATCACCGACGCGTACACCGCCATCGGCCGCGAGTTGCGCGCGACCGTCGTTCCGGTCGGAACGGCGTGGCAGCACTTCCTCCGCCGGCACCACACGCCGACCTTGTACGACAAGGACGGGAGTCACCCCTCCCCCGCCGGTTCGTACCTGGCCGCGTGCGTGTTCCTCGCTGTGCTATTCCGGGTCAGCCCCGTCGGGATTGACGATGACGCCGCCGGACTGAGCGCCGAGGATCTCGCCCGACTGCAGAAGGCCGCGTGGCAGGTGTGCCGATCGGCCACATCGAAAAGAGGCAGATGATACGCGTCACTCTTTTTCCGGCGTGGACGTGTGTGAGTCTCATCGGTGGACGCGGCCGGTGCGTGTCGTCAGGCTACTTCTTCTCCACCAGCCAGAGGTTGCGGAACTGCACGAAATTGCGGTGGCCTTGCAGGCGCAGCACATCCGGCGTGCCCTCGTCCTTGCCGCGCGCTCCGCCCGTGGGGCCGGCGACTTCGGCGTCGTCGTGGATGAGTACGCCGTTGAGCCGAGCCGTCAGTCTCGCGCTCGACACTTTCTGGCCGGTGCCGTCCACGGCCGCGTTCGTGAAGTCGATGTCGAACGCCTGCCACTGCAGCGGCGGCAGGCACATATTCACTTTGGGCGCCAATCGCTGATAGATGCCGCCGCACTCGTTATTCTTGCCCTCCAGCGCGAATGAGTCGAGGATTTGCAATTCGTAGCGGTTCGCGAGGTACAGGCCGCTGTTGCCGCGGCTCTGGCCGCGCGCCTCGGGCCGGTAGGGCAGCATGAATTCGACGTGGAGGGTGTAACTGCCGAACTTTCGGGTGGTGGAAACGTCCCGGCCGTCCGTGTTGAGGACGCCGTGTTGCTCGTCCAGACGCCCGCGGTCGAACGCGCCGAGCGTTCTGCCGTCGAACAGCACCACCGCCCCGGCGGGCGGCGGTTGCCCGAGCGTCGGGCTCTGGCGGGTCGTCGTCTTTAGCTCGAAGGTCTGGTCGCCCATTTTGCCGCGCAACACGCCATCGGCAATTGTTGCGTTGCAGTCCGACTGCCCAGGCGGCGGGAACGAAGACACGGCGGAGAACTCCTCCGGTTTCGCCGCCAAGTACCTTCGCCGTCCCGTTGTCGGCGTAAACACGGCCCGGTCGCCGTCGCGCTTGCCGTCCATCAGGATCTTCTGCCGCCCGTCCCAGCGGGTGCCCGGCAATCCGCCGGGATACACGACCGCCTGAAACGCGCCCTGACCGAGGGCGATCACTTGGGCCCCGAGCGGGACGCCGGCACTGTTCATGCCCACGTACTCGCCCTGCAGTTGGAAGTCCACCGGCAGCGATTTGTCGGCGGGGTCGGTCCACACACCGGGCGACGTTTGTCCGTGGGCCGCAGGCATCGGCAGAGCAACAAGGCCGGCGAACACGCCGAGCACGAGTAAGCACGTTTTCGCCGCGCGTCCGCTGATCATGTCTCCTCCCCACCTGTTGAGGGCCGTCGCCAAGAGTGCTGCGGCACGCCGCAACATTTTCGTGTTCGACGTACACGAGTACAAGTGAATCGCCTGTGAATTGGCGACTCGGGAGACTTATCATCGGGGTCTGGTGGCCGCCCGTCTGAACCCGTGAGAGAATGGTTTGCCGGTGAGTGAACATCCAATGAATTGTTACGCCAGGCTGTCAACGGCCGCCGGGATACTCCCGCTGCGAACTCGGCATCGACGAATGTGGCGTCACGTAAA
The DNA here is from genome assembly GCA_035494815.1 of Gemmataceae bacterium. Classification (GTDB taxonomy): domain Bacteria; phylum Planctomycetota; class Planctomycetia; order Gemmatales; family Gemmataceae; genus DATJGQ01. The sequence goes on along the minus strand of DATJGQ010000799.1, from coordinate 415 downwards.
ACTCCACAGCGGCCGGGTTCGTCTCTTTCATACACATCCTAAATGGCACGATTACGGCGGCCGCGGCGACGACCTGATACCACGCGAACCGGGATGGTCTCGACGGGTGCCCAAAAATCTGGGCAAGCCGGGCATTTTCGGAGTAGGCGCGGGGTGGCGGTTATGTTTGGATGTATCTGTCGCTCCTGCCACAGAACTGGTGACCGACGTTCGCCTACCTAAGGCTGCCGTATTCTTCCCTTTGCACTCGCTCGAGGAGCATCCCATGGTTTCCGTTCGCACACGCCGGCGTGCCTTCACGCTGATCGAGTTGCTGGTGGTGATCGCCATCATCGCCGTGCTGATCGGCCTGCCCCTCCCGGCCGTCCAGAAGGTCCCCCCGGCCGCTGGGCGGGAGTGTTAGACCCGGGGGCGT
>DATJGQ010000798.1:0-2393 GCA_035494815.1 Gemmataceae bacterium | reverse complement strand
GTGGGCAAACACCTCCGAGAGTACCGCGACGACCGGCCGGCGGCGGAAGCCCTGCTGAAAGTCGGATTCGCTCCGGCCTCCGGGGATGTGGCCGAACTGGCCGCGTGGACGAGCGCGGCCCGTGTCATCCTCAATCTGCACGAAACGATTACGCGGCCCTGATGGGGTTTTGTCTCATGACGTTCAACGAAATTACGCGACGTACGTTTCTGTCCCGCACCGCGATGGGCCTCGGCACCGTCGCGCTGGGCTCGCTGTTGCAGCCGAAGCTCTTCGCGAAACCGGCGACCGGGGCCGTTCACCCGCTCCATCACTCGCCCAAGGCGAAGCGCGTCATCTGGCTGACGATGGCCGGCGGTCCGTCGCATTTGGAGACGTTCGATCCCAAACCGGTCCTCGGCAAGATGCACGGCACGCCGATGCCGGAAAGTCTTACCAAGGGCCAGCAGATCGCCCAACTCCAAGGCCAGAAGCTCGTCTGCTACGGCCCGCAGACGAAGTTCGCGAAGTTCGGCCGGTGCGGGTTGGAGATCTGCGACCTCTTCCCGCGGATCGGCTCGATCGCCGACGACATCTGCCTCATCCGCTCGATGACGACCGAGGCGATCAACCACGACCCCGCCCACATGTTCATGAACTCCGGTTCGCAAATCGCCGGCTGGCCGTCGATGGGCTCGTGGGTCCTATACGGACTCGGCAGCGAGGCGGCGGACCTGCCGGGGTTTGTCGTGCTCACGTCGCTCGGGAAGGGCGGGCAGAATCAGCCGATCGCGGCCCGGCAATGGTCGGCCGGGTTTTTGCCGAGCCGTTACCAGGGCGTGCACCTTCGCGGCAAAGGCGACCCGGTCCTCTACCTCGGCAGTCCGCCCGGTGTGACCCGCGAGCGCCAGCATGACGTTGTGAAAGCGGTCAATTCGCTCAACGCCGCCTCCGACACGTTTCCGGACGACCCCGAGGTCGCCACGCGGATCGCGCAATATGAGATGGCCTTCAAGATGCAGGTCGGCGTGCCCGACCTGATGGACACTCGTAACGAGCCGGCCGATGTCTTCGAGCTCTACGGCTGCCAGCCCGGCGACGGCAGTTTCGCCGCCAACTGCCTGCTCGCGCGCCGGCTCGTCGAGCGCGGCGTGCGGTTCATTCAGCTTTACCACAAAGACTGGGATCACCACGGCGGCGTCAAAAACGGCATCGAACTCAAGGCGAAAGAAGTAGACCGGGCGTGCGCAGCGCTGGTCAGCGACCTGAAGCGGCGCGGCATGCTCGAGGACACGCTGGTCGTCTGGGCGGGCGAGTTCGGCCGCACGCCGATGTCCCAGGGCGGCGACGGCCGCGACCATCACAACAAAGGCTTCTCGATCTGGCTGGCCGGCGGCGGCGTCAAACCCGGGCTCTGCTACGGCGCGACCGACGAATTGGGTTATGCGGCCGTCGAGAACCCCGTCCCCGTCCACGACCTGCACGCGACGATGCTGCACCTCTTGGGCATCGACCACGAGCGATTTAGCGGCAAATTCCAAGGCCTCGACGCGCGGCTCTCCGGCGTCGAAGGGGCGAAAGTCGTGCGGGAGATCCTGGCGTGACGAGGAGTGCGAACACACTCCCGACGGGCGCCGCCCCGCCGATCCTCGAACTCGACTCGGTCACCGCCGTTCGCGCGGGCGGCGACATCGCCGTCCGCGACCTGACCTGGACGATCCGCGAAGGCGAGACTTGGGCGATCGTCGGCCCGGTCGCGAGCGGAAAGACGGCGCTCGCCGAGACGCTGCTCGGCCGTCATCACGTTCGTTCGGGCGAGATTCATTGGCCCCTGATCGATCGCGTGCGCGCCGGCGGCCGCCGCGTCGGCTGGCCCGCGGACGTGGTGCAACTGGTTGCCTTCAAAGAGGAGTCCGGACTCTTTTCGTATGGCCGGCACTACTACCAGCAGCGGTTCAACTTCATCGAGCCGCAGGACGATTTGACGCTGGCCGAGTTCCTGCGGGCGGGCACGTCGGCGACGGACGGTGACCTCCGGGCGGTCGCTGAGCGGTTCGGCGTCGCGGACTTGCTTGCGCTCTCCCTCATCAAACTCTCGAACGGCCAGACGCGGCGAGCCCGACTCGCACACGCCCTGCTTGCCAGGCCCGAATTGTTGATCTTGGACGAACCATTTTTGGGACTGGACGCGGCCGGCCGAAGTGATGTGGCCATTCTGCTCGGCAGTCTCGTCCGCGACGGGCTGCGGCTCGTGCTCATTACCCGGCCGGAAATGATTCCGGATTGGGTCACGCACGTGTTGAAAATGGATCGACTACGCGCCGCGTGGCAGGGTCGGCGAGACGAATTGTCGTTTTCTGTAGCTGGCCTCTGTGAGGCCGGTTCGCGTGTCCTTCGGACACGCGAACCGGCCT
>DATJGQ010000797.1:0-2281 GCA_035494815.1 Gemmataceae bacterium | reverse complement strand
CGAGATCGTGCAGCCGGTCGCGAGCCCCGTGTTGGGCACTCCCGTGTTGCATCCGGCGATGACGACCTGCGTGCTGAAGTTGCGGTCGAAGATGCGGACGTCGTCGACGAACCACCCGTAGAGGGCGCCGCCGCAGCCGTCCGTTCCGAACTCGAAGCGGAACCGGACCGAGTGGCCGACCACGCTGCTCGAGAGCCGGATCTGCGACTGACCCCAGGAACCGAAGACGGTGCCGCCGTCGCTTCCGGAGAAAGCCGCCTGGCCCCGCAGAGGATTCGTGTTTCCCTGGGCCTGCGTCTGGAGCGTCGTGTTGTAGGGGTTATAGGTGTAGTCGGCCGCGGGAACGAGCGTCCACGCGCCGCCGTCCACCGAGATCTTGACGTTGCCTCCGTCGACGTTCAGCTCGCTCGTGATGTAGTGGTTGAACGTGACGATCGGCGTGCTCACCGTGGCCGGGATCGCGATTGCCGGGCTGATCAGGCTCAAGACGCCCGACTCGTCGCCCGAGGCGGTGCAGGTCCCGTAGGTCGGATCGATCGCGAAGAACGCGGAGCCGGCGCGACCCTCCGGCAGCGACGACACGCGCTCCCAGTCCCGATTCGTGAAGGATGCCGGAGTGACCGCCGTGTGCTCGACGGTGTAACCGCCGTCTCCGCTCTCGAAGTCCGCGGTGTAGAAGTTCCGCACCTCGCACTGGGCGGGCGGGTTCTTCGCCAGGAGCGGCTGGAAGTTGCACTGCGTCGGCGCTGTGCGCAGCTCGACTGCGGCGGCCACCTTGGGCAGCTGGGCGCAGTCGTCCGCCGTGATGGACTGGCCGGACGGGGCGCCCGTCGAGAGGTCGTTCAGGTTCTGTCCGATCAGGTCGCTGCACGACGTTTCCAGGGCGTCGGCGTGGTCGGCGAAATCGGTCGTCTGGACCTGGTAGACGGACATCGCGCGGAAGTAGATGTGGGCGGCCTTGGTCAGCCCGATCCCGGTGATGGTCTGGCCGTTGTAGGTGCCGCCGTCGGCGAGAAGCGCATAGGCGTGGTTGGGAACGCCCGAGTTGTTGTGAACGCCGCCGCCGTCGGCGGTGCTGCAGGCGTACTGGGTGTCGGAGACCTTCCCCGGGTTGCCGTGGCAGACCGGCCGCCACATGTCGCGCAGAGCTCCGGTGAGCCCGGGGGCCGTGTCGTCCTCGCCGAGCAGCCACCGGTAAGAGTCGTCGGTGACCGCCGGAGCGTTCAGCCGCAGGGTCGCGTTGACGCCCACTCCGAACTGCCCGCGGATCGTGTTCCCGGTGGCGAAGAGAACCTGGGTCGCCGGGATCGTGATGGCCGGGACCGTCGGATCGTCCGCCATGGTGATGAGCGTGTTCGCGCTGGATGCGATGTTCGCGATGATGACGCCAATCGCGCCCGCGTTCTGCGCGTTGTAGGTCTTGAGCTTGAACCCGCAGGTCCCCCGATCGATGAAGGCGATCTTGCCGGCCACGTCGGCGGCGTTCGTGAAGGCCGTGCAGCCGTCGGTGGTGGCCGGGCCCGCCGCGTTGGCTGCGTCGAGAGCCAGGACGACGTCTCCGGTGACGCCCGTGAGTGTCAGCGCCGGGCCGAAGGCCGCGCGGCCCGAGCCGTAGACGCCGGCGATGCTCGCCGGGGAATTGACCCGGACGGACGGCGGATACGCGTCGTAGCCGGAGCAGAGGTCTCCGCTTGCCGAACGGGGGCCGCCCGGCGAGTCCGTCATCCGGCCGTTGATCTGGTCGATGGTCTCTCCGAAGATGTCGGAGTAGGACTCGTTCAGCGCGCCCGGCTGCCACGCGTAGATGAGGCCGTGCGTGTACTGCGTGTACGCGTGCGTCCACTCGTGACCGGTGACGTCGTCGGTCGTCATCCCCGGGCAGAACGAGATGAACGTGCCGTTCCAGGACGCGTTGGGGCACTGGTAGCCGCGGTTGAAGATCGAGTCCATGATCCCGCCCGCGCCGTCGAAGGAGTCGCGCCCGAAAGCCCTGTTGTAGAAGTTATACGTCTCCTGGGACGACAGGAGCATGTTGTTGGCCTCGGTCGAGGCCGTCGGAAACGGGTCGCCCTCAACCCAGTAGGGATGGTCCGGATAGAACGTCGGGACCTGCGACTGCGGCAGGCCGTTTCCGTTGTACGCCCGGCGATACATGCCGTCGATGATTCCGGGCAGCCGGTCGACGACCTTGTTGGTGTGAGCGTCGACGTAGACGAACTCGCGTACCGCGACGCCGTCGCCGACCTCGACTTCCCACACCAGGTAGTTGCTTCCGGCGACG
>DATJGQ010000796.1:0-2103 GCA_035494815.1 Gemmataceae bacterium | reverse complement strand
TCAACGAGCTGCTCGGTCAGAAGAAGGTGCCCGGCGTATTCAGCGAGCCGGCGAAGGAGGGGAAGAAGTAGGGGCGGGAACTGGATCGGTCCGGAACTTGCCGACACCGTACGCCATCGTATGCCGGTCAGCGTTCCGCCGCGAGCATACTAAGTAGATCAGCGTCTCGCAGCCGCAATGCGGTTAGCTGGAAGGCCCCCTGCCGCATTTCATCGTAACGAAGTCGTTGCCCCGCGCACCGATCGAATACTTCGTAATAATCGTCATCGGAAATAACGACAAACCGCATTCCCAGTCGGTGGGCGTAATCGAATCCTTGGCGGCGTGCCGCCCGCTTCTCCCGCTCTGCCTCAAGTAGTGGCTTGACCTCGACCACCAGCCAGGGTTGGTCGCGGCGGTCGTGCACGCGAACGTCATTGTGCTTGTGCTCGCTACGCACGCGCGCACGTTTGTATCCCAAGACCTGGTAAAAGAACTGCACCACGAGCTGTCGCTTCTCTTCCTCACCGCGATCGCGGAATTCGCCGACGACCGAAATGTACTCCGACGGGACTTCGATCGAATGGCGTCCAATTGCAACCGATACCACTGACGGCGGTACGACATTGTTCTCCTTGCCGTTTAGTCGCTGAAGCTCGTCCGCGTCCACCAGCACCGGCAACGAACTGGCGCCGATAATCTGCTGGATGACCGGCGCCTTCTCGCCGAAGTGCGTCAGATCGATATCGGGGACGCCGTACCGAGCGGCGGCGAGCGAGAAGCCGCCGACCTGGTACTCCTTGAAACTGGCCCGCTCGATCAAGCGGGCGGTCAGGGCGTCGTGGGCGGACGGTAGCAGTAGCGGCGCCGGGACGGCGATCAGTTCCTTCCAGGTCGGCCGCCGGCCGTTGCTCCGCGATGAAGAACGGATCTGAGCCATAGTTGCCTCTGTTCCGACGGGACGTTTCTCTCTCCTGTCTTGTTGTTGGCAGCTTCCGTGCCGTCTGCCGCCGCGCATGGCAGTGAGAACGAGTGTGTGAACCGGGCTCACACTGTGAACCGGCGAGCTGCCTCAAAAACCCGCTCAAGCCTGTAACGGACCGACGCCGCCCGCGCTTTGCCCTTCATCGGAGGGCCGTGCGTCGTAGCCCTCAGACACTCAAAAACAAAGCGGAGATTGACATGTTCGCAAACCCGTTTAAGCGTCTGTCCGGCCGCAAGAACACATCGAGTCGTCGCCGGGTCACGAGTTTCCGGCCGCGGGTCGAAGGGCTGGACGATCGCATCGTCCCCGCGGTCGTTTCGATCGAGCAGGACCTCGTCAGCCGCGTCGCGACGATCACGGCCAACGACGCGGCCGACAACATCGCCATCAGCGACCCGGGCACCGGCGGCGTGACCGTCACGGGGACCGGCATCACCGGCAACACCGTCCTCGACGCCGCGATTCGAACCATCCGCGTCTCTACGAACGGCGGCGCCGACACGGTGAGCTACACGCTCGCCGACGGCAACCTGACCCGATCCATAAAAGTGGATGTGGACCTGGGCGGCGGCAACGACCGGTTCACGGCCGACTTAAACGGCCGAAACATCGACAACAACAGCACCTTGAACCTGAAGGTGCAGGGCGGCTGGGGCGCCGACTCCATCAGCGTCGACGCCGAAGGCACCGACACCAACCGGGTGCACGTCCGGGCCGGCTCGACGCTCCGAATGGAGTTGCTCGGCGGTTCCGACTTCGACCCGTTCGACGGCGCCGACACCATCGACGTCCGCTACCGCGGCGAGATGGACGGCACCCTCATCCTCAAGGCGGTCGGCGGCCAGGGCGACGACTCGATCACGTCCATCCTGACATTGAGTGGCGGCAGCAGCGGCCGCGTCAAAGGCGACGGCACGGCGGCGGCCCGCGTCGAAGGCGGTCAGGGCGCGGACGCCCTCGACTTCCGCGTCCGCGACAACTCCGGCGGCACCGCGGGCGTCTCGGCCGAAGTCGACGGCGGCCTGGACTGGGACACCGACACCGTCCGGCACACCACGAACGTGACGGCGTTCAATGCGTTCGGCAGCGAGAACATTTTCGTGACGTGATCTGCAAATCAGAGCCGCGACCGTGAGGGA
>DATJGQ010000795.1:0-3628 GCA_035494815.1 Gemmataceae bacterium | reverse complement strand
TTCCGCCGAAGAAGCTGGCCACCTGGGGGCTGACTTTCATCGAATTGGAGACCAGCGTGGGGATGATCGCCACGAGGGCCAGGAAGCCGGCGCCGACATAGGTGATGCGCACCATGATCTTTTCCAGATAGTCGGCGGTGCGCTTGCCGGGACGATAGCCCGGAATGAAGCTCCCGTAGTCTTTCAAGTTGTTGGCCATATCCTTCGGATTGAAGACGATTGAAGTCCAGAAGTAGCAGAAGAAGTAGATCAGCGCGATGTACGAGACGATGTAAATGTACCCCTGGCGGTCGAAGGACGCTTCGAGCGTCGCCCAGATCGGCCAAGTGGTGTTGTTCCTGAGGATCTTGAACAGGAACATCGGCAGCAGGAGCAAGCTGCTGGCGAAGATGACCGGCATGACGCCGGCCGCGTTCAGCCGCAAGGGCAGGTATTGGCGGGTGCCGCCGTAGACCCGCCGGCCGCGAACGTGCTTGGCCGACTGCGTCGGGAAGCGCCGTTGACCTTTCGTGATCGCTACCACCGCGACGACCACCGCGACGAACAGCACCAAGAGTACGATCAATTTTTCGAAGCCAATGTCGTTGCCGCCGGAGCCGCCGCCGAGCGTGAAGATTTCCTTACGGAAGCTGTGCGTCGTCGTGTCGTAGACGAGGGCCTTGGTCGCGTCCGGGATGCGGGCGACGATGCCGGCCATGATGATCAGGCTGATGCCGTTGCCGATGCCGTACTCGTCGATCTGCTCGCCGAGCCACATGAGGAATACGGTGCCGGCGGTCATCGTCAGCACGGACGCGAAGGCGTAGTAGAAGTACATCGCGCCGCTTTCGACGCCCGCGATCGCCCAGCCGCCCTGCGCGGGCGGTGCCATGACAAACCGAACGTATGAATACGCCTGCACCAGACAGATCGGCACGGTCGCGTAGCGGGTGTACTCGTTGATCTTCTTGCGGCCCGCCTCGCCTTCTTTCTGCAACTTTTCGAGCGGCGGGTACACGCTCGCCAGAAGCTGGAAGATGATCGACGAGGAGATGTACGGCATGATGCCGAGTCCGAAGATGCACGCCTGGCTGAGGTTGCCGCCGGAGAAGAGCGACACGAGCCCGAGGATCTGCCCGAGCGCTCCGCTCTGGAGGCGCATGGCCTGCTCGGCCATCTTCTCCTGGTCCACGATCGGCAACGGGATGAAGTAGCCGATCCGGTAGATGGCGAGGAACAGGATCGTGATCAGGATCTTCTGCCGCAGTTCCGGGACGGCGAAGATGGTGAAGAGTTTGTTCATGATTCCGTCCCTGGCCGCTTGCGGCTTAGCGGGCGTGTCCGAGGACACACCCGCCAAGCTGCAAGCGGCATGGAAATTACTCCGCCGCCTTCTCTGGCCGCGGCTTCATCTTGTTGCGGACCGGCTTCTTCGGCGGTTCGATCACGACCGCCTGGCCGCCCGCCTTTTCGATCTTCTCCTTGGCCGACGCGGAGAAGTGGTGGGCGCGGACGGTCAGCTTCTTCTTCACGTCGCCCGTGCCGAGCACGCGCAGCCGGCGGGCGGTGCCCTTCAGAACATTCTTTCCCATCAGATAATCGAGAGTCACTTCGGTCCCGGCGTCGGCGGCCGAGTCGATGTCGCCGACGTTGATGACCATGGTTGGCACGTCCCAGCTGCGGTGGCTGAACCCGCGCTTCGGCACGCGACGGTACAGAGGAGTCTGGCCGCCTTCGAACAGGGCGCCGAACATTTCCGCGCCGGCGCTGGCGTACTGGCCCTTCGCGCCGCGGCTGCCGGTCTTGCCGTGGCCGCTGCCGATACCGCGGCCGACGCGCTTCTTCCGCTTGCGCCTGACCACGCCGGTGTGTACGGTGCTCAAGTCCATCAGATCGTCACCCCCCGCAGCCGCGCCACGTCGTCGCGGGTGCGCAATTCCAACAGGCCGGCGATGGTCGCCTTGACGAGGTTGATCGGATTGGTGCTGCCGTGCACTTTGGTCAGGATGTCGCGCACGCCGCACGCCTGCAACACTTCGCGAACGCCCGGCCCCGCCTTCACGCCCGTCCCCGGCCCGGCGGGCACCATGATCACGCGGCTCGCCCCGAACCGGCCGATGACGCGGTGCGGGATCGTCGCCCCCCTCATTTGGACGCGCTTCTGCCGTTTGATCGCCTCGTGGGCGTCCTTGAGCGCTTTTTCGACCGCCGGGGGCACTTCGTTGGCCTTGCCGTAGCCGGTGGCGACGCGGCCGTTCTTGTCGCCGACCACGACCAGGGCGTTGAAGCTAAACCGCCGGCCGCCCTTGACCACGGCGGCGCAACGGCGGATCTTCACGACGTAATCGTCGAAGCCGTCCTGCCTCGTCTCGCGTTCGCGTCCCATGAAAAGTCTCGCTAACCGGTTTTCTGTAGCTGGCCTCTGTGAGGCCGGCCTCACAGAGGCCAGCTACAGAAGAAGATTAAAACTGAATCCCGCCCGCCCGGACGGCGTCGGCCAGCGCCTTCACCCGCCCGTGATATCTGTAGTGCCCGCGGTCGAATGCCGCTTTGGTGATGCCCGCCGCCTTCGCGGATTCGGCGAGCTTCTTGCCGACTTCGCTCGCCGCGGCGATGTTGCTGCCGGGCTTGGCGCCCTTGGCGCGGCTGCCCGCCGCGGCCAGCGTGACGCCGGTCAGGTCGTCGATCATCTGGGCGTAGATGTGCTTGGACGAGCGGAACACGCTCAGCCGCGGCCGCTCGGCCGTGCCGAGGACCCGCTTGCGGACGCGGAACCTCTTCCGCTCGCGGGTGACGGCTAGTCGTCGTTGTGAGTTCATCTCTGTCACGCTTCGGCGATGTGCCGCTTATCGGTTACTGGGCGCCACTGGCAAACGACTTGCCTTCCTTGCGGCGGACGGTTTCGTTCTCGTAGCGGATGCCCTTGCCCTTGTACGGCTCGGGTTTGCGCGAGGCGCGGATTTCAGCGGCGAACTGGCCGACTTTCTGCTTGTCGGCGCCCTTCACAATGATCGTCGTCGGGTCCGGCACGTCCGCGGTCACGCCCTCCGGCGGGTTCATGACGATCGCGTTGGCGTAACCGACGGTCAGGACGACCGCGTTTTTGTCTTTGCGGGCCTGGTAGCCGATGCCTTCGATCTTCAGCTTTTTCTCGTAGCCGTTGACCACGCCTTTGACCATGTTGGCGATCAACGCGCGGTACAGGCCGTGCAGCGACCGCGCCTCCCGCTCGTCGCCCGAGCGGCTGACGACGACCGACTTCTTGTCGACGTCATACTTAACCGCGACTTCGGGGCGGAACGTCTGCGCGAGCTTGCCCTTCGGCCCCTCGACGCGGACCGTGTTGCCGCTCACCTCGACCTTGACGTTCGCGGGCACAGTGACGGGTTGTTTACCGATCCGGGACACGGCACACCTCACCACACGTTGCAGAGGACCTCGCCCCCGACCTTTTCGGCCTTGGCGCGGCGGTCGCTCATCAAGCCCTTGTTCGTGCTCAACACGGCGATGCCCAGCCCGTCGAGGACCGGCTTCAAATCCTTCCAACTCGCGTACAGCCGCCGGCCGGGCTTGCTCACCCGCTCGATCTGCCGGATGACGCGCTCGCCCTCCGGACCGTACTTGAGGAAGACCCGCAGGATCACCTTCG
>DATJGQ010000794.1:0-3534 GCA_035494815.1 Gemmataceae bacterium | reverse complement strand
AACTGGGACGAGAACGATGTCACCCTGGTCCGGCATCATTCCAGTCCTCGTCATCGAGCGGATTGTTCCAAAAGGCGAGGCTACTTTCGGACGCCTGCATCAATTCGGAGAACTCCGTCGCGCCGAATTGTGGTTCGGGGGTATAACGCCCGAGTTTCTGCCCAGACTGAGTTCTCAGCGCCACTGGCCCCGTCGCTCGCGACAGTGCGGCGGCCAGTTCATCCGGGATCACCAGATCCGTGAAGGTCGGGTTCACTTCTGTGCCTCTTTCAGGCCATTCTAGCTCTTCCGAGGCTGCGCGGCAAAGTGACGTAACCGCTTAAGGCGTCCCCGCGGATGGATCGTCTTGCGTGGCGATCTTCTGTAACGCGTTCGCCACGGCCTGCCGGATTAGACCACTCCGATATTGTCCGTCGAGCGCCGTCCGCAGCGCGGGAATTGCGTCGGCCGCGGCCGGTCCGATCTCGGCGAGCGCCTCCGCCGCCTGCCAGCGGACGACTTCGTCGGCGTGGCTGAGAACTCGCGTTAGTATCGGAACCGCAATCCGATCGCGGCGATCGACGCGCCACAAAGATCGTGCAACCTGAACGAGCACGCCCGGGTCCGAGTCGTACTGGGCCTGGATCAGGGCGCCGGCGGCGTCGCGGGCGCGGGGGCCGAGTTCGCCGATCGCCTCGGCCGCGCCGCGGCGGACTTCGGGCAGACCGTCCCGCAGCGCTTCCACGAGCGCCGGTAGCGGCGTATGCGTGACCGGGCCGAGCACGAGCAGTTCGTCCAGGGCACGCGTGCGGACGGCCTGGTCGTCGTCGACGTCCGCTGCCATCGTCAGGGCCGAGCGTGCCGCCTGACTCGTGGACAGACCGACATGGCCGAGGGCGCCGAGTGCGGCCGCCGCCTCGAGTCGGACTGCCGGCGCGGCGTCGCGAAGCGCGGCGACCAGGTCCGGCAGCGCGGTCCGCAGCGGACCGGCCAGCTCCCGCCACGCGGCGACGGCCCGCGCCCGCACGTCCGCGTCGGCGTGCCGCAGTTCGGCCAGCCACTCGGCGACGGGGCGGCGGCGCATGGCGAGGTCCGCGAGTTCGGCGTTCATGACGGCCCCCCGGAAAAGATATGGCCGCATTTTAGCGAATAACCGGCGGCCGGACCGAGCGCCGCCAACCGAGATTCGCGCCCCGCGGCCCGACGATACAATGACCGGTCTCCGGACATGATCCCGAAACCCGAACGCAGGAGCCGCACGTGAACGGTAGCACCAGCCCATCCGCTGTGACCCCGCCCGCCGACCGCCGGCCGCGCGTGTGGCCGGGCGTTATCATCGTCGCCGCGTATTGGGCCATTCTGAAAGGCCCCGGATGGATTACCGCCAACGAGTGGGCCGAAATCTCGCCCGACAAGATGTTCGGCCTGATGATGTTGGGTTCGTTCGGGTCGGCTGTGCTGTTCTTCGTCTGGTGGCTGTTCTTCAGCCGCGTCGCGTGGTGGGAGCGGTTGATCGGGCTTCTCGCCTGTAACGCGATCGGCGCCGACGCGTACTTCCTATTCCACCCCAAGCTCAAGGGCACGCAGTTCTTCGACGCGATGTTCGCAATCGTATTCCACGTGCTGCCGGTGGTCACAGCAGGGTGGGTCCTCTGGCTACTCCTCGCGCGGACGCTGAGCCGACAGGTCCGGATCACCGGATTGCTGTTCGTGTTAGTGCTCACGTGGGGGTACTTCACCATCGTTCGCCTCGACGGAGTCAGCGGCAGTTTCTCGCCGGAGTGGACCTTCCGCTGGCAGCCGACGCCGGAGCAGAAGTTCCTTTCCGCCGGCGAGAGCAAGCCGGCGGCCGAAGTCGCCGCGAAGCCGCTGGAGTTGCAGCCGGGCGACTGGCCCGGGTTCCGCGGGCCCAACCGCGACGGCAAACGGCCCGGCGTGCGCATCGCCACCGACTGGACAAAGAATCCGCCGAAAGAGCTTTGGCGGCACCTGGTCGGGCCGGGCTGGTCGTCGTTCGCGGTGATCGGGAACCGTGCGTACACGCAGGAGCAGCGCGGGGCGGAAGAAGTGGTGGTGTGTTACGACGCCAACACCGGGGCGGAGGTATGGGTACACCGCGACGCCACACGGTTCGACGAGGCGATGGGCGGCGCCGGTCCGCGGGCGACGCCGACCTTCCACGAGGGCCGCATTTACGCCCAGGGCGCCAACGGCGAACTGAACTGCCTCGACGCCGTCAGCGGCAAGAAACTCTGGTCACACAACGTCGCCACCGACTCCAAGGCGAAGGTCCCCCAATGGGCGTATTCGGCGTCGCCGCTGGTCGTGCAGGGGATCGTCACGGTCTTCGCCGGCGGGCCGGAGGGCAAGGGCGTCCTCGGCTATCACGCCGACTCGGGCGCGCTCGCGTGGGCCGCGGGCGACGTCACCAACAGCTATTGCTCCATGCAGCCGGCGACGATCGACGGCGTCGAGCAGCTCGTCATCTCGTCCAGGGAGGGCCTGACGGGCTTCGAACCCCGCACCGGCAAGGTCCTCTGGCGTTACGACTGGACCGTCGACGAAATGTACAATCGCGTGACCCAGCCGGCCGCGGTCAGTCCTTCCGACCTCCTCATCGGCACGGGCTTCGGCCAGGGAACACGGCGGGTGCACGTCGCCCGCGAAGGCGACAACTGGAAGGCGAGCGAAGTCTCCGCCACGCATGCCATCGCGCCCTATTACAACGACTTCGTCATCCACAAGGACCACATCTACGGGTTTCACAATAACCCGTTCTTCGTCTGCGTCGGTCTCGCCGACGGCAAGTTGAAGTGGAAGGAGCGCGGCTACGACAGCGGTCAGGTGCTCCTGCTTCCGGATCAGGACCTGCTCGTGATCCAGGCGGAAAAGGGCGACGTCGCGCTCGTCGAGGCGAGTCCGGAGCGCCGGAAAGAACTCGCACGAATCCCCGCCCTGAAAGCGAAGACGTGGAACCACCCGGTCATCGCCAACGGGAAGCTGTTCGTCCGCAACGGCGAAGAGGCGGCCTGCTACCAGTTGACGGAGCAGAGCGCCGGCGGTGCGGCCGCCAAGTAGTCCGCGGCCCCGCGGATAAGGTATCCTTGAGTATTCGTTACTCAGGGTGGCCGCATGACCAGTGACACCGCGCCCTGCCCGCACGGCTTCGAACTTCGGCAGTCCTGCCCGACTTGCGGTCGCAATGCGGCGACGATCGACGCCGGCGCTTCGACGTTGCCGCAGCCCCCGGAGGCGACGGCGCAGTGGTCGTCGGGGAGGACGCAACCTTGGGTCGGCGACGTGGGGCCGGCCGCGGTCGTCGTACCGGGTTACGAGCTCCTCGCGGAAATCGGCCGCGGCGGGATGGGCGTCGTCTTTAAGGCCCGCCAGGTGTCGGTCGGCCGGATCGTGGCGCTCAAAATGATCCTCTCCGGGGAACTGGCCGGATCGCGCGAGCGTGATCGAGTCCGCGCCGAGGCCGAAGCGGTCGCTCGGTTGCAACACCAAAATATCGTTCAGCTCTACCAGTACGGGGAAGTCGGCGGCCGGGCGTAC
>DATJGQ010000793.1:0-2402 GCA_035494815.1 Gemmataceae bacterium | reverse complement strand
AAGCCGCTGTGACGCCGACACCCGCTGGTCCACTCTCGACATCGTCGACGGCGAACGCCACCCCGAGCGGCACGTTCTCGGGCGTCGCCTTGCCGGAGATGGAGGAAATCGTCGGCGCGAAATTCTCGTCGTTCAGGATGGTCCCGACTCCCTGCCCGTCCGCGATCGTTGCGTTGATCGGCGCGGAGAGATTGACGAAGAACGTTTCGTTCGGCTCCGGGAGCGAGTCGCCGTTGACCGTGACGTTCACCGGCAGCGTCGTCGTGCCGGGCGCGAACACCAGCTGCCCGGATGCTGCCTGGTAATCGTCCGCGGCCGTCGCCATGATCAGCGTGAACCCGCCGAGGCTGCCGGAGTCGACCAAGGCATCGTCCGCGACGTACAGGCTCCAGACGCCATTCGGATTGGTGCCATTGAAGACCGACAAGGCGGTGCCATAAGGCGTCGCTGGAGCAGGCGCAGGCAGACCATCACCCGGCGTCAGATCGGTGGGTCCGTAAGTCCCTGTCACAATTTGACCGCCGGTCATGAGCGGCGCGCCGTCGGCAAAAGTCAGGTCTACTGCGACGAGGTCGCCGCTCCCGCCCGCGTCCGACATCAGCATGACTTTCTGACCTCCCGGCCCGACGAGGAGGATGTCGAGATCGGCGGGGAAGGTATGGCTGACCGCGTTCAGCCGCACGCGAAGGCCCTGCAGCGTACCGACGCCGCTGACGTTGAGGGTCGCCGGATAGGGCGTGGCTGCCGCGTTGTCGTTCACGGTGATGGTTCCGACCGCCGACATCGTCGTGGCGCCGGTCGCCGTTCCATCGGCGGTGGCGTAGGTTACCCGCGATTCGCCGGTCGAGGGGTTGGCCAGGCTGACGTTGAACGCGAACGTCCTGGTGCCGGCGTTGCCCTCTGAAAGGCTGACGTCGCTGATTGAAAACGTCGGAATCGGATCGCCTGGCACGTTGAAGTTCTCGGAGACCGATCCGATCGCGGCGTTGTTCACCGTGGCGAGGACGCCCATGCCGCGCGCGGCGAAGCCGGCCCAGATGTCGGCCACGTCGGCCGCGGTGCCGCCGCCGGCGTTGGCGGCGGCGATGATCGCATCGCGGCCCTGCAGCAACGTCGGGTTGACCGGATCGAGCTTCATGCCGTCGGTGACAAACTGCAGGATGCGTTGATTGCCGATCGAGAAACCGAGGCGGGTGATGAAACGCGCCCGGACCTCGAACAGCGCCATCGCCCATACTTCGCCGATGTTGTGCACCTCGAATGCGCCGCCGAAAATCGGCGCCGGGTTCATCGGGAAGGCGCCGTCGGTGACGTTCAACTGCGTCGAATCGATGTCGGCGAAGGTCAGCGGATTGTGCGGCTTGCCGTTCGCGCCGACCGTGGTCCTGACGGCGTAGGGAAAACGTCTGATGCCGTAGTAGTAGTTGTCGGTATATCCCGGGATGATGAGGTTGGTCACCCAGCCGCCGGTCGAGTAGATCCCGGCGACCGGCTCGGCTGCGGTGGACAGGAGTGCGCGCGCGTAGAAGTCCGACCAGCCCTCGCCCATCCCGCCGGCCATCGTGCTATTGAGGCCGGCGGCGTTGTTGTGGAGGCGGTTCGACGTGCCGTGCGTCAGCTCGTGGAGCAGCACGTCGTGGTCGAGACCTGACGAGCGATCCGGAGCCGGGCCCGGGAAGATGAACATCTGCATCCGCGGCCGGCCACCGTCGGCCGGCGTGAAAAAATTGGCGTTGTCGGTCCCGGAGGAATCCTGAAATTCGGCGCTCACACGATCGGCGGCCAGGCCGCCACGACCGAAGTTGTCGTTCTGAAAATTGCGCGCCGCCTCGGTGAAGCCGAGCAGATAGAGCCGGTCGTGAAAGAGGTTCGTCCAGTAGAAACCGTCAGTCACTTCGCCGTTCTGGAAATTCGCGGTGAGCGGGTCGTCGCCAGGCGGGGGATTTCCGGGCCCTGGATTGTAAGCGGAGTTGAATACACGGCTCGGGCTGCCGCTGACCGGCGCGTCGACGCCGTCGATTCCATCGCGATCGATCCCCGCCTGCACGTTGTTGCCGTCGGTGCTGTTCGTCCCGTCGGTCATCCAGCCGAGATTGTTGAAGGTGTTCGGCGCCTCGTTGCCGATCAGCGTGAAGGTCGACCGCGCGATCACCGGCGCCTGAGTTCCCGAGCCGGGGAGGATCGTGCTCGGCGACATCGGCGCGGGACTGTCGTCGTTGTAGACGGTATAGCTCGCCGATTGCGACTGATAGCTGGTCAGGTTCTTGCGGAACAGCAAGGTGCCGTCTTCCGCGTCGAGGAGCGTGAGGAACCCGTCGGGATCGCCGACAATCTGCGTCGCCCAGGCCAGCCGCGCGACGCCTGGTGCGAGCGGGAAATACACCAGCCACGCAGACGGCGCG
>DATJGQ010000792.1:0-2079 GCA_035494815.1 Gemmataceae bacterium | reverse complement strand
CGGCGGCCTCGTGGGATACATTGCCACGCTCGCGGTGATCGCGTGGACGGAGCACTGCCAGCCGAACGGGCCAGCATGCAGTCTCGGCGGGACGACTGGTTTCGCGATCGCGCTCGCCATCGGGGCGGCCGCTGGGCTCGGTCTTGGCGTTCTTGCGTGGCGTCGCCTCGGCAGGTTCTCCGCGCGGTCGGCGACGCGAACGAGCTGACGGAGTCGAGCCGCTCCGTTCGGGGAACCTCGAGCGCGTACGGCGGAAGCGTCGGGCACCGCTCCCGCCGTACGACTCCGAGTTACGGCTTCTTCGCCGTCGGCGGAAGAATGCCGTTCAGCCGGAGATAGATGGCACTCTGGCTGTAATGATCGGCCCAGTCGGCCGTGGTGATGGTCATGAGCGCGGCCCGCGTAACGGGCTTGGGCATGAACGAAAGCGTAAGCATTTCCGACAGCTTCGAGTCGTCGAGCTTCGCCAATGCTTCATCACAGAACGCGAATGTCTCCTTGAGCCGCGCGACGAGCGCTTCCTTTGCCGCCGTGGCCTCGACCTTGGTACGCGTCGGTGGCTTCACACCGCCAAGCAGCCCGCAGAAATAATCGTTGCCGCCCGATAGGTGATTGACGACGTCGGCAAAGCTCATCTGCGCCGGCGTCGGCTTGTACGAGTACTTGTCCGCCGGCATGAGCTCCGCGGCCGCGATGAGGTTTTTTCCTTCCTGCTTGCCGTTGTCACGGAACGCCGTCGCTACTGGGGCCGTCTGCGCCACCACGAATCGCGGTAGAAACATCACGGCAATTGTCAGAGCAGAAACACGAACGCGCATAAGAGCACTCGGGTTGGGGTTGAACAGCATGTTGGTCGATTGGATGATCACTGTCTAGGACCGAACGGCTCCGCCGCCTCCGCGGCCGCGGCCGCCCTTGCTCGAGTCCGCCGGCACCGGCGGCGGCGTGGGCTCGAAGTCGTGCTCTGGAATCTTGAACGCCTTGGCGACCGCCGGATCACCGACCTCTCCAAGCGCGCGCTGCGCAATGTACTCACCAACGGTCGGGCCGAACTTGAACCCCTCCGCGTTTCCTCCACCGGCAATCAAGACATTCGACATCGCCGGGTGGTGATCGACGATGAAGTTGCGGCTCGAGCTCAGCTCGTAGTGGCACGAGTGCGTCTGAAGAATCGGCGCATCCTTGAGCAATGGAAACCGATGCGTGACGAACCGACGCGGGCCTTCGATTCGCGGTGCATCGGCCCAACGATCGCTCGTGTCCGGGTCGAGTTGCGCCGGCGGTGTCGTCGCGGTGTTTCCGAATCCGCCGCCGCGACCGCCACGACCGCCACCTCTTCCTGCATTTGCCGCTACCTGCGCGGCCGCGGCACCTCGTCCGCCACCGCTGCGCCCGCGACCTCCGCCTCGTCCGCCCCCCGCTCCACCTCGCGCCGCCGACGCCTCGCCCTGACCGGCTCCGCGGCCGCCTCTTCCACCCCCGCCGCCTGCTCCTTGCTGCGCGCCCGGCGCCCGTTCGCCGCCGCGAACTCGGAAACCGCGGCTATCGACGGGCAAGGCCGCCCATCCGGTCACACCGGGAAAATTGTAACTGGGAAGATTCGGATAAGTGAATCGTTCATCGGCCGGCGGCGTGCCGAAGTAACAGACGTAGCCGAGGGGCGTACGCATCTTGTTCGCGAACAACTCGGGGAAGGTCTTTCCCAACCACGGACCGGGAGCGAAGACGAACGTCTCCCCTCGGATCGTCTGCCCGGTGTCCAGGACGACCGACTCGAGACGCCCATTCGTAATCTTTGATGGGCGCGCGCGGCCGATGACGATCTTCACCCCTTTGTACTCGGCGACGGCAGCAACCGTTTGGCAGGCGCGGCGAGCGCGAACGACACCTGCGTCGGGCTCGTAGAGGACGGCGGTGATGTCGTCCATGGAGATTACAGGAAACGCCTTTCGCACGTCGTCGGGGTTGAGCACGTCGTAGGGAATCTTGTGCTTGTCCCACCAATGTTTGGTTTTGACGAGGTACGGTTCCCAATCCGGCCGAAGAATGAGATCGCCCGTGGTGTGAAACAGATTGAGC
>DATJGQ010000791.1:0-2499 GCA_035494815.1 Gemmataceae bacterium | reverse complement strand
GAGCTCCGCTTGGGAACGCACGTCTCGAAGCTCCGCTTCGAGTTCGACTGGGGCCGGATCTTCTTCTGTAGCTGGCCTCTGAGAGGCCGGCCTCACAGAGGCCAGCTACAGAAGAAGCCGCGAAACAGAGCTTCGCACCCTGGCATTCCCAAGCAGAGCTAGGGAACGAGGGCGGCGCTTCGGAGAAGCGTCCACGCTTCTTCGAAGCGTCGCTAATCAGAGGGCGTCGAGCGGCTCTTCCTCACCGTAAACTTCACCTGCTCGGAACCGACGACGACCCACTCCGACGCGTGCCGGCCGACGAGCGCCCCGCCGACCGGTTGCGCGCCGCTGCGGCGGGTGCCGCTCAAGACCTGGGCCACGCCGGGCGGCAAATCGGGGAGAGTCCGGCCGTCGTGTAGGGCGACGCCGCGCGGCCCGGTCGGAACGCGGACGACCAGCTGCGTCCGCCGGCCGCCCGTTTGCACGCGCATGTTCTCGATCACCTGCTCGAGGTTTTGTGGGTTCTGCAAGTGCGGCCGCTCGTGGAGAGTCTGCCGCGCGTGCGTCAGCCCGTCGCAGACGGTCGCGGTGTAGGTCCCGTCCGGCAAATCGCTCGGCAACGGGAGCTCCACGGCGACTCGCTGTCGCGGTCCGTGGTACGGCTTGAGGAACACGGTCCCCTTCAACGTCTGGCCCGGAGCGTAATGATCCGACTCCAACTCGATCGCGTCGATCTCTGCGGTGCACCGTCCGGGTTTGAGCCGGGTGACGCACTCGATGCGGTTGACGCGGACCGGCCGGAACGAATTGTTCGCGAGCATGTGCACGACTGCCGCGACCGGGTTGTAGAGGGCCGAGGGCGCTCGCCCGCCGGAGACCGTCCCGCCCGAAAGCGTGTCCTCGATGACGACCGCGCCCTGGCCCTCGACGTCGATCACGGCCCGCAACTCGGCGGTCAATTCTTCGGGGAGATCACCTTCCATGTCGACCGAGTTCGTCAGCGACGCGAATACCAGTTGCGCGACCAACGATCGCTGTCGGACGACTTCGACGTTAAACGTCTTGATCGTGTTACCAGGTTGGCGGGAGACGGTCATCGCCACCGGCAGCAAGTCGGGCGTTTTACCCAAGCGGCCGGCGATGCAGGTGCTGACGTCGGCGTCAATGGTGCCGAGCATTCGCAACGGCGAGCCGAGCTTGAAGCTGACCGTCTGGCGGGGATAAACGGTGTGGATGTAACCGGTCATGAGCGGGAACTCGCACTCGCCTAGGCCCATGAGTGGGTGGCCCCAGCCGTAGACGCGGTCGCCGTCCACGTGCGTGACCGTGCCGATGCCGGATAGGTCGAAGTCCCCGGTGACGAGGGCGACCGAGAGCGGCCCGCCGGGTTCGATCTTGGCGTCTTTCGCGGCCGCCGCGATGTGGCCGGACGCGCCGCCGCCGGTGACGGGGATGGCGCCGGTGTGCTTCAGCGCGTCGCCGAGCAGGGCGAGGCTGTGCGGCGTGAAACCGGTCGCGGCGAGCGGCGTGCGGAGCGGGACCAGCCACAGCCCGTTTTCTGTAGCCGGGGTCAGTGACCCCGGCCCGGCCTCACAGAGGCCGGCTACAGAAGACGCGTCGAATCCGCCGGCGATAGTGACCGCGTCGATTCTGCGGCCGTCAATCGACAACGGCCGCGTCAGTCCCACGCGCCGAGGTTCACAACACGACTTGCGGTCGTGTGCGTCTCCATACGCGATCATCTGCGTGATCGGCGTGATACCGGCGATCGGCTCCTTGCCGAACGGCCACGCGTACGCCACCGCCCCGAGTAACTTGCCGTCGATGTACACCGGGCTCCCGCTCATGCCCGCGATGACGCCGGTCTTTTCGAGGTCCAATCCCGAGAGCCGGGCCAATACCATGTCGCGGCCGGGGCTGGTGTTTCGCAGCACGCCGAGGACTTCGACGTGGAATTCTTCGAGCTTCGTGCCCTTGAGGACGGTGCGGCCGACGCCCGTCATCCCTTCGCGGATGTCGTCTACGTGCCAGAACGGGGACGCTTTTTCGCCGGCCGCGGCGGCGGTGGCGAGTAGTGCGGTCAGGACGATGGCCGTGCGGCGGCCAAGAGGCGAGGCAGGCATGGGCATGACACCTCCGGACGGAGGGGAGGGTGTCGGCGGCGGTTCGTCCGTGAACCGCGGTACGCCTGCGATCCGCGACGGGGCGGGAGAGCGCCCCCGAGGGGACGGCACGAAGGCGCGGCGGCGCACCTTCTGGGAGGGCGACATTAGCGACCCGCGGCAAGCAGGGCAAGGTCAATTGCGTCCCGGCGGCCCGGTGGACTTGCCGGACTGGCGAAAGGTCGTCCGGGGCGGTATACGACCGGCGTTCGACGTCTGAATTGAGGACCTGCGATGGACCTGTACTTCGAGAGCCCCCAAGTGTTTATGGCGGCGCTGGCGCTGCTCTCCGTCAGCGCGGCGTGCCTGTTCACACTCTACTTACGGGACGAACGGCGGAGTCGTCGGGCGGAGA
>DATJGQ010000790.1:0-11422 GCA_035494815.1 Gemmataceae bacterium | reverse complement strand
GAGGAAGTGCGGTTACAATATTCCCGGAGAGCCTGACGACCTCAGAGATACCCATATGTCACTTGCCGAACTGATCCCGCATTTGCAGACCCTTCCCAAGGCGGAAAAAGTGAAGCTGGTTCACTTACTCGTCGAAGATTTGGCTCAAGATGATTGCGCCATGCGCCCCGGGACGGAGTATCCGATCTGGACGCCCTTAAGCGCTCATGACGCGGGGCGAACGCTGCTGCACGCGTATTAGCCCATTCGCGCCGGCGAACTGACTTTACCCGTCACCACATTCCGCTCGCGCTCCTTCCGCGCGGCCTCTTCGATCTGACGTGCGAACGCTCGCGGCCGGCGGACGCCCGTGAGAATGACCTGCGGCTTCCCGTCCCCTTCGGGCGAAATGCGGACACATCCCGTCCCGGTCAGCCAGCCGAACGGCCACCGCGTCGCGATGACGCCGCCGACGGTCGCCAGGTCGAGCGGCGCGACGGCCGGATACAGCCAACCGCGGCGCAGTTCGAGGTGCCGCTCCGTCAGTCGGTAATCGTAGAACAGGACGCGGTAAACGCACCGGATCAGTTGCACGAGCCACAACGCCGCGAGGGGCAGACCGAACGCCGTCATCCCCCACGCGGGCGGCACGTACGCTCCCGCGACGATCGGGCCGCCGATCGTCAGGCCGACGAGCAGGATCGTACTCGGCAACAGCGTCCGGCCGTGGTAGCCGGTGCGGACGAGGACGGCTTCGTCGGCCGCTTGCGGGGCGCGCGGTTCGGCGACCACGGCGACGTCACCCTCAGCCACGCCGGGGCGCGGTTTGGGCTTAGCGGGAGCGGGCGGCGCGATTGGCACGCGATCGGCCGGAGCTTCGGTCCCGGTCTTCGCAGCGTTTTCGAGCCAGGCGGGTGCGGCGGTGGTGGACATCGCTCCTCCCTTGTGCGGCGCCGGCGGGCGGCGTAACCTACCCGGCGGGTCCATAACCGAACCGGCGGCCATCGTGCAAGCCCAGCCTCCATCGCCGTTTTCCCGTCGCCGCCGCGACCTCGCCCGCCGGCTCGCCCCCGCCGGGCTCGACGCGGCCCTGGTCAGCCACCCAGTCAACGTCACTTACCTGACTGGATTTAGCGGCGAGGCGAGCTACCTAATCCTCGGCCGCAAGCGGACGCTCATAGTCAGCGACGGCCGGTTCACGACGCAGCTCGCCGAGGAGTGCCCCGGCCTCGACGTGCACATCCGCCCGCCGTCGCAGACGACCGTGCCGGAGGTCGCCAAGGTTTTGACCGAGCTCGGCTTCCGCAGGGTCGGCTTCGAGAGTTCGCACCTGACGGTCGCCGACTGCGAGTGGCTCAAAAGCCTCGCGCCGTCGATCGACTGGGCGCCGACCAAGAGTTGGGTGGAAGCTCAGCGGGCGGTCAAGGACGCCGGCGAGATCGCCGAAATCAAAGCCGCGATCGGCGTGGCCGAACGCGCCTTCACGGCGTTCAAAGCGTCGCTCGGGCCGGACGACACCGAAAAGCAACTGGCCGATCGTATGGAGCAACTGGTCCGCCAGGTCGGCGGCACCGGGACGAGTTTCTCGACGATCGTCGGCGTCGGCCCGCGGTCGGGGCTGCCGCACGCGCCGCTGACGGATGCGCCGGTATTGTCGGCCGATTTTCTCCTGGTCGATTGGGGCGCCGTCGGCCGCTTCTATAAGAGCGACTTGACGCGTATGATCGTGACCCGTAGATCATGGTTTCGACCCGCTCCCGCCCGACCGCCGCGCGACGACTTGAAGTTTGCCAAGGTGTACGGCACCGTCCTGGCGGCGCAGGCGAAAGCGATCGCCGCGATCCGGCCCGGCGCGAAGGCCCGCGAAGTCGACGCCGCCGCCCGGGCCGTGATCGCCGACGCCGGCTACGGCAACGCCTTTTCGCACGGCTTGGGCCACGGCCTGGGACTGCAAGTGCACGAGGCGCCGTTCCTGCGGGCGAGTTCCGACGACGTGCTCACGGCGGGCATGGTCGTCACCGTGGAGCCGGGTATTTACCTCGAAAGCTGGGGCGGCGTCCGCATCGAGGACGACGTCCTGGTGACGCCCGACGGCCGCGAAGTGCTGACCACGCTGCCACGCGACCTGGCGGCGGCGGACCTGGTCTAAGGGGAGAATCCGGTGGCGGACGAAGACGCACCCCAGTCCCCGCGACCGTTCGACATGCCCACGGTCAAGGCGCTGGTGCGCCTGATGACCCGCCACGACCTGAGCGAAATCGACCTGATCGAAGGTGACCAGCGCATCCGACTGCGGCGCGGGCCGAAAGCGGCGACGTCGACCGCCCCGTCGGTCACCCCGCTCGCAACGGCCGCCGGAGGGCCGCCCTCCGCCGTTGAGCCGGTGCCCGTTCCCTCGGGCGATTCCGCGCCGGCTTCGGCAACGTCCGCCAAATCCGGCGTGATGATCAAGAGCCCGACGCCCGGCACCTTCTACACCGGCCCCAACCCCGAGGCGCCGCCCTTCGTCACCGTCGGCTCGCGGGTCACGCCGACGACGGTCGTGTGCATCATCGAGGCGATGAAGATCTTCAACGAGATCCAGGCCGAGTGCAGCGGCGTTATCACCCGCGTGCTGGTGCAGAACCAACAGCCGGTCGAGTATGATCAACCGCTCTTCGAAGTGGACCCGACCGGGTAACGGGTCTCATAGGTCCCATAGGTCCTATAAGTCCCATTTCTTATGTTCCAGCGTATCCTAGTCGCGAACCGCGGTGAGATTGCCCTGCGGGTAATCCGCGCCTGCCACGACCTCGGCATCGAGGCGGTGGCCGTCTTCAGCACCGCCGACCGCGACGCCCCGTACCTGCGTCTGGCCGACGAGGCGATCTGCATCGGCCCGCCGCCCGCGACCGAAAGTTATCTCAACATCCCCCGCATCATCGCCGCGGCGGAAGTCGCCGACGTGCAGGCGATCCACCCCGGCTACGGCTTTTTGAGCGAAAATCCGCATTTCGCCGAAGTCTGCCGGACCTGTCATATCGAGTTCATCGGCCCGCCCGAAGAGGCGATGCGCCAGCTCGGCAACAAGAACGACGCCCGCAAGCTCGCGCAGAAAGCCGGCGTGCCGGTCGTGCCGGGCAGCGAAGGGCTGATCATGCAGGAGGCGGAGGCGATCGCGCTGGCCAAGAAGATGGGCTACCCCGTGCTGATCAAGGCGGCGGCGGGCGGCGGCGGCCGCGGCATGCGGGTCGCCCGTGACGACAACTCGCTGCGGGCCGGATTGTCCTCCGCGCGACAGGAAGCCGCCAAGGCGTTCAAAGACGGTAGCGTCTATCTGGAAAAGTACATCGAACGGCCGCGGCACATCGAAGTGCAAATCCTCGCCGACCGCAACGGCCACGCCGTCCACCTCTTCGAGCGCGACTGCTCGCTGCAGCGGCGGCACCAGAAGCTGGTCGAAGAGTCGCCGGCGCCGAACCTGCCGGCCAAAGTGCGAGACGCGATTTGTGCCGCCGCCGTCAAGCTGGTCAAAGCGGCCGAGTATCACAGCGCCGGTACCTGCGAGTTCCTGCTCGACCCGGACAACAAGTTCTACTTCATCGAGGTGAACGCCCGCATCCAGGTCGAGCACCCGGTCACGGAACTGGTCACGGGCATCGACCTGGTCCGCGAGCAGATCCGCGTCGCGGCGGGGGAGTCGCTGCGGTTTCGGCAGAAGGACATCGTGCACCGCGGCAGCGCGATCGAATGCCGGATTAATGCGGAAGATCCCGCCGCCGACTTCCGTCCGTCGCCGGGACAGATCACGCGCTGGCAGCCGCCGGGCGGGCCGGGCGTGCGGCTCGACACTCATGCCACCGCCGGCTACCGCGTACCGCCGAATTACGATTCGCTGATCGCCAAGCTACTCGTCCACCAGCCGACCCGTTCGGAAGCCATCGCCACCATGCGGCGGGCCCTCGACGAGTTCCTCGTCGAAGGGATCAAGACGACGATTCCGCTGCACCGTCAGATCATGACTTTGCCGGCGTTCATCGAGGGCCGCGTCGATACCACGTTCATCGAACGGGACTGGAAGGCGGCGTCGGCTTAACGGCCGATGATCCGATTCGGCCCCAGGTCCGCAAAATCGAACACTCTGCTGTAGCAAAATGCGACACTTAAAAGAGTGCCGCCGCGGTGCTTGATCGCCGCGGAGAAATTGTCCCGACGCGGCAAGCTCGCAAAGCCCGAGAAAACCAGTCGTTCCGGATGTGAATCGGCACCGCGCCGCGCGGCGAATCACAATTGGCACGGCCATTGCCAATACAAGAAATCGCGATCAGCCTGGTTGCGAGTCCCAGCCTGATCGTGGCGAAAGCCTGTATCCTCCCATCCCACCCACACTGGGCACGGGGGCATGGCCGGTTGCGAGTCCCGGCCATACCAATCCCCCGTGCCCACACCTCTTCAGTACTCCCGTTTGCCGTCTTTCTTGCCGAAACCGATTTCGTGAGCCAGATTTTGTCGGGCGCCGAGCGGTCGTGCCGGTCGGGTCGCTCACCGACTCGTAGACGGGGACTCGGCAATGCTGCTCGCACAATCGATGGTTGAGGCGTGGTCCGAAGGGTTCGCCGGCGGATTCGTGAAAGGCGCCGTCATCGGCGTCGTTGTCTTTGGCATCCTCAAGCTGCTGCGCGGCAAGTCGGGCGGATAACCACAAGACGTCTCACTTTCCGGTGAACGCCGCCAGATCCCGCGCCAATTTCGCGCTGTCCGCCTCCGAGAGCACGAAGACGTCCGTTCGGGCCGAATCGAGCACGCGCGCGTACACGCGCTTCGAGTCGCCCTCGAAACGGCCCAGGTAGAGCGTCTGCGGCGCTCCCATCCGGGTACGGGCGATGATCGTCCGCTCCGGCGGTTGCAGGCCGTACAGCTGGAAGTCGGCCCCCTTATCCACGATGAACCGCTCGACTTTCGCCGCGGCGAGCGTCGCCAATATCTCATTGACGACCGTCGCATTGACGGCGTGCCCCGGCTGACCCTGGATCTGCCAGGTCTGGTCCGACTTGCTTAGTACGAGCGTGTTTCCGCCGACGGCGTAGATCAGCGACTCCGCCTGCGCGGAGTCGAAGTTCGTCCAAACCGTCCGCTTGCGGTACTCTGCGGTCACCTTAACCGACAGATCGGGGGCGAGCAGGAAGACGAGGTCGCCGCCGGCGAGTTTGGCGTACCGGCGGCCGGTCGCGTCGTCGCGCTTGCCGACGAGGATCTGCAGCACCTCGCGATCGCCGCTCAGGAATCGCCAGCGGACTTCGGGGGCGTCGAGGCCGTACGGTTTGAGGTCGTCCGCCTTTTCGGCGACCAGCTCGTCCGCTCGCAGCCGGGCCATGCTGCCGATGAGGTCGTCGAGTTCGGTCGCCTCGGCCTCGGCGGCGAGCGGCTCGGTCATCTTCCACGTGCCGTCCACCTTGGCGAAGATCGCCTTCCGGAAACCCCGCTCCAGGAAGGCGCGGTCGGCGTCGGCGAAGCGGGCGATCGACCGGTCGCGGAACTTGAGCGGGTCGCCGACGAGTTTCTTCGCGATATCGGCCGGCAACACGGCCACGGTGTTCGTGCCTTCGACTTTCGCGAACCGTTCTTCGGTGTCTTTTCCTGTCGGTTGGCCGATCTGAACGACCTTATCGGCCGGCTTGCCGTCTTTGTCTTTGATCGCGAGCGTCACGGTCGCGGCAGGCATGTCGAGGCCGAACGGCTTGAGGTCGGTGGCGTCGACCGCGGCGATGCGGGCGGCGCGGAGGGTGCTCAACTGCTCGGCCAGTTCGTCGAGGCCGGTCTGGTCCGCGCGCAACGCCGCCGGCTTGAGTACCTGCCAGCCGTCGTCCTGCTTCGCGACTTCCAACTCCTGATCGCCTTTCTTGCGGCGGAGGGCGGTCAACGACCGCCAGTCGAACGTGATCAGCGTCCGGTCCACGAAGTCGAGACCGGTGTGCGTCAGTTCGCGGGCGACGGCCGGCGAGACGATCGCGATGCCTGGGCCGTTGTCGAGCCGGGCATAGGTGCCGTCGCCAACTTCGACCGACTTGCCGAGCGCGAGTGTGTGCGTAACGGGCGGCTTGTCCGGCGCCGGACTGAGCGTCACCGTCACGGTCGCCGCCGGCTTGTCGAGGCCGTACTTCGCCAAATCAACCTGCGGGCCGTACGCGACGAACTTCTGCGCGTTCAGGTTCGCCCACGGTCGCAGCGCCGCTTCGGTGACCACCTTGTCGGCGGTGGCTGGCGGCGTCAGCGACGCCACCCTCCATGCGTCCCCCTCTTTTTGCAGCGCCCACTCGCCAGTGCCGCTGCCCTGGAGTTTCGTCACCTGCTGCGGGTCGAGCGTGATCAGCCGGCGGTCGAGGAGGTCGAGCGCCGGCTTGTCGGCGGCCTGTACGAGCGGCTCCGGGACGACGAAGACGGCGTCCGAATCGGCGAGCTTGGCGAACCGCGACTTCACGTCGGCGGCCGTCGGTCTGCCGACGACGAGCGTCTTGGACTTGTCGTCGCCGGTGACGGCGACGGTCAGCGTGAGCTCCGGCTTGTCGAACCCGTATTTCGTGACGTCGTCGGCCTTGTGCGCCTCGTACCGCTCGGCCCGCGGCGTCGCCAGCGCGTCCACGAGCGGTTGAACAAACGTCGGGCTCGCGTTCGCCTCGAACGGCCCGGACAGCTTCCAGCCCGAATCGGCCCGGCTAAGCTTGTACTTGCCCGTGGGCCGCTCGACGTCGATCTCCTTGACCGTCGCGGGGCCGGCGGACCAGAGTTGCAGCGGCCGGAACGCGAGCGACGACTGATCGACCGCCTCCTTCACCGCCTGCCGCACGGCGAACACGCCCGGCGCGTCGGTGAGTTTGGCATAAGCCTCCGGCTTACCCTCGCGAGCCTGCCCGAGTTGAATGGTCTTCGCCGGCTGGGCCGGATCGTTGAACGTCACCGTTGCGGATATAGCGGGCTTATCCAACCCGTACTTGGTCAGGTCTTCCGGCTTCGGCGCGTCGTTGACATACTCGACTGCTTCCAGCCGCCCCAGATCGGCGGCGAGCGTGCCGGCCTTGCCGGCGTCGGCGGGCGTGGTGACCGGGGCCGTCAGCTTCCACGAGCCGTCGGCCTGCGTCAGCGTGAACCCTTCGCCCGCGCGCTGCACCGCGATCGACGCCACCTTCGCGGCCGGCACGTCCAACACGCGCCGGCCGCGGTAGGCGAGTACCGGACGGTCGAACAACTTGAGGAAATCGTCGCCGACCGCGTCGATGCGGGCGATGTCGGCGGCCTTCACGTAGACCTTGTTCTTGTCCGGCTCCGGCTTGCCTATGCGGAGCGTGAGCGTCCGCGTCTCTTTCTTCTTCTCGCCTTCCGCCGCCGGGATCTCCTCCGTCACCGTGACCGTAAGCCGCGGCCCGTCCTCCGCGGCGAGGTTGTAGGTCTTCGCGTCGGCGTTATCGATCACGTCGGGGCCGGTCCCCTGCAGGTCGGCGAGCTTGTCGAGCAGTTCGGTGACCTTCGTCTGCTCCGCGTCGGCCTGGATCGGCTCAACGAGCTTCCAGCGGTCGATCTGCGACGACTCGTCTTTCTGTTTGGTGAGCACAATCTTGCCGCCTGCCTGGACGATTTCGAGCCGCTGGGCGTCGGCCGGGCGGAAGCGGAACAGTTTCGCGTCGCGCAACGTCGCGACCGGCACGAACAGGTCGCCGAACTTGTCGGCGCGGACCTCGAAGACTTGCGGGTTGTCCGGCAGCTTGGCGTAGCGGTACTCCTCGCGGACCGCTGGCGGCGGGGGAGGAGGCGGCTGGAACGGGTTCGTCTGCGGCGGCGCTGGCGGCTTCCGCTCGACCACGCGCGACACCTTTCCGATCTGTACCGTCACCGGCGGGCGGTCGTCGAATTCGACCGCGACGGCGCGCTCCGGCTTGTCCAGGCCCGTCTTCGCCGCGTCGGGCGAGGTGGCGAACGGTTCCGGCGAGGAGACGAACTGTTCGACCCATAACTCCGGGACAGCGGCGAGCAGGTTCTTCAGGCGTTCCGGATCGATCCGGTCGGCGACGGGCGCCGTGAGCATCCAGTGCGTCGCGACGCGCTCTGGCGTCGTGTCGATCGGTCGCGACGGCGCCGGCGATCCGCCGGGTTTATCCCGGCGGTCCGCCCGCGTCAGTGTTACCGTCCCGTCCGGCCCCGTCAGCGTGACCTTCCTCGCGTCGAGCAGGTTCACGACCGGCGGCGGCGGCTCGTTGTCGCCCGGGAACGACGGCCGCGCGTCTGCCATCCGCACCCGCTCGACCTCGGCGAACAGTTGCCGCTTCTGATACGCGTCCCGCGGCCGCTTGAGCACCGTCAGCAATCCGGGAGCGAGGGTGAGGACCTCCGAATTGCTCCCCAGGCGAACATATGTCGGTCGCACGAACGGGTTCGATTCCGCGCCCGCCGGCGGCTCGCCGAACGCGAGCGCATACGACCCGCCGCCCTGCGTCGCGATGGTCACGCGGACCGGTTTTTGCGACTCGTCCAGCCCGTAGGGTTTCAGATCGTCTCCGAGCTTCACCGGCACGAACCGCGAGTGCAGGCCGGTCAGCACGTTCACGAGATCGCGGACTTCGGGGACACGCGCCGGCCAGCCGCCGGGCAGCGTCCAGCCCTTGCCTTGGCGTTCGAGGACGACTTGCTGTCCATCGTGCGTGATATCGACCCGGGTCAGGGTGTCGGGCGACAAAGCGTTGAGGACGCCGGTCGTTTCGCTGTTCGCGGTCGTCGATGTGTTTGTGCCGAACCGGGAGGCGATATCGTTCTGAAACACGAACGCGGCCGCGCCGCCGGCCGTGAGGAGGAGCAACAGAAGAGTCGTACGAAGGTTCATCGCGGCTATTCCTTAAGCCGCTTGCGGCTATGCGATTCACATAGCCGCGAGCGGCTCTATCTCCATCACCGATATCGCCGTCCGAGCAACACCACTCGCCCCAGGTACACGAACAACCCCGGCAATGCCACCAACGTCCCCCATGACCAGAGCGTCGCGTCCTGCTCCGAGAGGTTCACGCGCGGATAGTGCCACGGTATCGCGGACTCATGTGGCAATCGCTCGTCGCGCCCCAACAACCAGTTGCACGTATTGAGCAACAGGCTCTCTTTGGCCGGCGACAGTTCCGGGCCGACGAACAGCCCGCCGTGGCCGATCGCGGCGACCCGCACCCGCGTCTCGGGGACGTTCGCCTGTTTCGCGATCGCGTCGGACGTCAGCCCCGCGGCGGCGACGGCGAGCGGCCCGGTCGCCTCGCCGCCAGCTAGCACCTTCTCGGCGACGTCCGCCGCGGCGATGCGCGAGTCGTACCACTCCGCCGGTACGGGCGTCTCCACCGCGACCCCCAGCGGGAACGGCCCACGTCTCTTTTCGTCCACCGTCCCGGCCGTCGGGTCGTCCGCTTTCGGCGGCTCGTACCGCGGCGTGCGCTCCCGGCTTGGGAACGGGTTCTCCTCATTCCAACTGTCCGGGTCGCTGACCAGGAACTCGGGCGTGTACGGCACCGCGCCCGGCCGCACCGGCGTGAAATAGATCGGCCGCGGGTGCCGCAGCCGCAAGTCCAACTTCTGCTTGCCGCCGACCGTGCGCTCGGTCACTTTCATGCTCGTCGCGATCGGGTTGGCGGGCTTGTTCGTCGCTTCGTCGACGAGCGATTTGGGACTGGACAGGTTCTTGCCCTGGGGCGCCTCGAAAACGAGCCGTGGCATTTCGACCGACGTCCCAGTCGCTAACAGGCTCGACCGCCGTTCCGCGAACGCCTTGCTGTCCGCGCCGAAAAGGACCGTCTGCTTGCCGAAGCGGATGCCGAGCTGGCCGAGCAAGTCTTCCAGCCCGTCCGGTCCCGCGGGCGGCATCGGGGCACGCGGGTTGGCCGGCTCGTTCGTCGGACCGAACGCCGCCAGCACCGGCTTGCCGGACTTTATGAACTCCTTGATCGCCGCCACCTGTGCGTCGTCGAGCCGGTAGAGCCGGGCCGGGATCCGATCGCCCATCGCAGTGTTTCGCAACGTCATCCGGGGCACGATGAGCAGGTCGCATTCGGAGAGCAACTTCGTCATCTTCGCCCGCACGTCGGTCATCCGCCGCTCTTCGAGGACGCGCTCCTCCTCGGACATCGACAGCCGTTCGGTCTCGAGCTGTTTACGTTCTTCCGTCAGTTGCCGGATGACGAGGTCGAGCCCATCCAATTGGGCGGAAAAGTTCTCGAGATTGACTTTGCGCATTTCTTCGGTGAACGCCCGGCCGCCGAGCTGGTCGCGGAACATCCGCGTGAGTTCGGCCAGCGAGGCGTTGCGGAACTGGTCGACGAGGGCGGCCCTTTGCCGGCGGGTCGCTTGCAGGCTGGTGAGGTTGAAATCCAGCTCGGCCGCTTCTTCTTCGAGCCGTTCGGACTTGCTCTCGTCGAACGTCTGCGCGGCCGACTCCGGTTCGCTGCCCTCATTCCATTTCTTCTTGAGCACGAGGTCGACGATCTCGAATCCCTGCGTGGTCAGGGCCTTGCGGACGCCGGCCATGCTGAGGTCTTCGAGCCCTTGGGTAGTCAACCATTCGTGGATCACGGCGATGCCGACCTTGGGCTTCTTCTCCTCGATCGCCAACACGCGGCGGGCGAACGGCTCGGCGCCCTGCGGCAACAGCACGAGGTTGCCCTTGCCGCCGTCGGCGTTTTGCGACGCGGTCTTGTCGAGCTGGTAGAAGTCGTTAAAGCTCAACCGCTGCACGCTCTCGCGGAGGTCCGCCGTGCCGTCGGCTTTCTTGCCGACGATGCGCTGGGCGTAGAAAAAGATGCTGTTCTCCGGCGCGGCCTCGAGCGCCGATTTCAGCGACGGGGCGTCCGTCGTGATCCGGGCCAGCTTTTGCTCGTAACCTTCTTCCTCGACGTCGAGCAGTTCGACGTGGAACTGCGGGCCGAACTCGCGGAACAGGTCCACGAGATCTTGCACCTTCTCGACGACCTTGCGCTCCGCGGCGTAGTCGTAATTATCCGGCTTCTCCGAGAGCCGGCCGAAGGTCTTGTGGCGTTGGTAGACGACGATCGTCGTCGGGTCGCGGAGGTCGGCGAGGCGGGCGGCGAGGTGTGGCGGCAGTGTGAACTGCCTCGACCGCGTCAGATCGTACCGCTGGTAACGGAGGAATGCCCAGTAGTTGACGCCGACGAGCAGCACGACCACGAGGGCCGCCTGCAGCACCGCGTTCGTCGCCGCGGCGTTGCGGCGTCCGGCGATCAGACTCAGGCCGGAGAGCGCCCGCAGCAGGAGCACCACCAGAAAGACCGCCACGCCGCCGAGGACCATTGCCAGCCCGACGGAGCGGGCCAACGGTTCGGCGAATTGGCCGGCCCGAAGCTGCTCCCAGAACTCGCGCACGACCGACTCCCAACCGGAAGGCGATCGCAACTCCGGGAACGCCGACAGCGGCCACACGCCGAGCAGG
>DATJGQ010000789.1:0-4459 GCA_035494815.1 Gemmataceae bacterium | reverse complement strand
GAAAGGCCTCTGGCGGTTCTTCCGAGCCCTGCCGCGCGCTCTCCGCCAGCGCCGCACGATCATGGCCCGACGCCGCGTCTCCGACGCCGACCTCGCCGCGTGGTTCGCTTTCACCCCGGCCTCCCGGCCCGTGCGCGCTGTGGCCGAGATGCCCGCTCGCAAACGTGTGCTCCGCCCTGTCGCCGAGACGGCGACGCCCTAATTCTCCGTCGGCGTCTTCGATACGGAATCGACCACAAATAGCTCGACCGTCACCTTCTTGGACTCCAGTTTCAGCCCAAGCTGCTCCTGCATGGCGGTAAAGATGGGCGCGCCCACGAACTCATTGGACGCGTCGAGATCATGACCGGCAAGCCCGACGGAAACCCCGGAAAACCGTCCGCCCCGGTCTTGAGAGGCCCCTTGATGCTGGGGCGGCTCGGCGTTCGGGTCACGCTGCTTCGATTCCGCCAGCTTCGGCCCACCTTAGCAACCACCAGCGGGTATACCGACGCATCTTCGCGTTCGCGATGCGACTTCAGCCCGAGCCGCTCCGCTAGCAGATTCCGCACCATCAGCCGCAACTGCTCCTTGGTCGCGCCTTCCGGCACTTTCGCCTGGATCTGGAAGCGGTCGCCCGGAAGCCAAAACGGTGCCGAGATTGATACGGCTGGAGCTCGTACGCCAGCAGGATTAGGTCCTGTGCGGTCATGTTCTCCGCGGTCCAGCGTCCCGAATCTTTGCTGCCGTGACCGCCCGTCGCCTCGATCCGCATTCCGCGCGAGACTCTTATCTGCGTTGATCTGAATCCATCTGCGGTCGAGAAAGCGCGCCTTTAGTTCTCCGTAGGCCTCTTCGCCACCGAATCGATCACGAAAAGCTCCACCACAACCTTCTTCGCCTCGAGCCTCAGCCCGAGCTGCTCCTGAATTGCAGTTGTAATCGTCGGACCCGCCGGCTCGGACGCGTCGGCCCCCGGCCCCGCCATTCCGGGACGGACGAACTTCAGCGTATAGTCGTAGCGGCCGGTCAACCCCGTCGCGTCGATCACCGGCCGTTCGACCTGAACCGACAACATTGCCGCCAATCCCCGCATCATCCCCCGTTCGACTCTTTGCGTCACCATCCCGTTAGGGCCGCCGATCGACACGGACCCCGTCCTGCCCCGCGGGATTTCCGGGAATCCATCCTTCCCCATCGTGACTGGCTGGTTCGGAGGTGGAGGCGGCGCCGCGCCGGGCGCCGGGTCCGGCCCCGATTCGGTCAGCTTCGGTCCGCCCTTCGCGACCACCAGCTCGTACCCCTGCATCTCCTTCTGTTCCTTGTGGAACCTCACGCCGAACCGCTCCGCCAGCAAGTTCTGCTGCATCTGCCGGAACTGCTCCCTCGTCACTCCTTGCGGGACCTTTGCGAGGATATTGAACCGGTCGCTACGAATCGGATCGAGACCGGTGACTTGGTATGGCCTCAAGTCATACGCCTGCTGGAAGAGGTGGACCACCCCCATCGCCTCGCAGGTCCAGCGCACCAGGTCTTTCGATCCCGGCCCGCCGCTACAGCCCATCCGCATGAACGTTTGACCCGCCGGCCTCTCATACGGTTTGATCGACGCGACTTCGAACGTCGGCGATTGTCCGTACGCGGCAAGCGCCGCGGCCAGGACCAAGACAGTGCGCATACAATTCACCTTGCCACAATTGACGATGCGAAGGTCCGAAATACTGCCGGGCATAAGGGAAGTCCCCGGAGCGCCGCCGCCCGGTCGCTACCTATAATTGCAGCTTCGATGCCCTTCCAATGGCTTACCATGCGAATCGGCGAAGAGCAGGACCGCCGCGCCCGCGAACAACAGATCCTCGCCCGTCTTCCCGGCGCCGTCGACGACCTCTCCACTGAGCTTTCCGGCTGCCTCGACGCGTTCAACACCTCTTTCGGCGACGCCGCACGCCTTCAGCAGAACGACCTCAACTTGACGGTCGCCTGTGGCAACATCACGGTCGACGTAGTCGCCGATCCCGAACTGCCGGGCTTCCATGTCTTACGCGAAGGGGCGTCGCCCCTCGCCGTGAAGATCGGCGTCCTTCCCGGCGACAAGCTCTTCTACTTCGACGTCGCGGCGGACCAGTACCTCACGATGGAAGAGCTGACGCGGCGAATTCTGGATCGGGTGCTATTCCCGAAATTGAGGGAGTAGGAGTTCGTCGGCGATCATCCAGTGAGGGCGGTGGGCAACGAGGACGACAGCAATGGGACAGTCGCCTTTTTTGTAACCTCAGTCTAACGACCCCGCCATCCGCTGCCCTAGACTAGTAATTACGTCTTAAAAAGGAACATTGCGGCATATACCGAGGGCATGGCGGAAGCCGCCTGTACGTTTGGCACTTCAGGGTTTCACTGAGGGCCGCTCATTATTGTCGCTGCTCAACACAGAAGAATCTTGAAAGAAACCGCCGCCGCATCCCCATTCATAATGCATGGATGCTGGGAAACTGGGTCGCGTCTTTCTCTGTCTTCTCGCCCCCCACGCACTCGCGGCTGCGGCGACCACAATCATCGCCGGCTCCAGCGCCGGCCCCTATCGCAGCACCGATGGCGGAGCCACCTGGAAGCAGATCTGGGTTAGTCCTGATGACCCAACCGTGCAGCGGCTGGGACTTCCGTCGCTTACCTGCCTTGCCGTAGACCCGCGAAACCCCGTGAACCTATTCGCCGGCGCTAATTTCACCGGGGTGGTCGCGTTCTTGCGGTCGGGCGATGGAGGCCAGACCTGGTCCGTGGTGTCCATGCCCAAATTCGGGTTCAAGAGCGCCTCTGGCGTCCTCGCCATAGATCCGGTCATGACCAACGTGATCTACGCCAGCACGCCCCAACACGAGTTACAGGTGAGCACCGATGGAGGCGTCACGTGGACCGTGCCGTCGATGCCCAACCCCCTGCCCGGTCTCAAAACATCGGCGCCGGACCATCCCAGCATTTCCTCGGTCGCAGTCGATCTGAACCGCGCCGGCGTGGTCTACGTGCTCGGGCCGGATGACGACAGCGGAAGACGCAACGGCTTCATCCTCGCCAGCAGCGACTACGGGCGGACCTGGAGCGTCCTGGCCGAGTCGTTGAATTTCTCGGGTAAACTCTTTGTCGACCCGAATAGCAGCCAAATCCTGTATGGCACGAACATGGGGTCCAGTGTGGGGCTCGTCTGCACCGCGACCAACGGCGGCAAGTGCGGTCTCTACAAGAGCACCGACGGCGGCAAGACCTGGGCGGCCACCAGTATGCCCCGGGCGCTCGTGCAGAGCGTTGCCTTCGATCGCGCCGGCGCCACGATTTACGCGTGGGCGGACGCCGGTGTTGCAGACGTCACAGGCGGCGCGCCCGGCGGCGTGCTCAAGAGCGCGGACACCGGCGTCACCTGGACCCAGGTACTGCAGAACGTCGGGGTAGCCACTTTCGGGAAAGTCGCGCGCGTCGATACTGCGAATCCCGGCACGGTGTATTCGCTCGGACCCACGGGAGGCGACGCCGTGTCCCGGTCAGTCGACTCGGCCGCCACCTGGATTACGGCCAAGTTGCCGCAGGCCTGCGACCGTCCGACGGATCGGATCTGCCCGCACCAGATCATACTTCACGATCTGCTCATCCTTCCAACCGCACCGGCCGCGGCCCCGACGCCGGCCATTTCCGCCAATGGCGTCGTCAACGCCGCGAGCTATCAGCCGGGAGTGGTCGCAAACTCCTGGACGACGATCCTCGGGACGAACCTGGCCCCCCGCACCGACGACTGGAGCAACAGCATTGTCGATGGCAAGCTCCCCACTTCGCTCGACGGTGTCAGCGTCACGATGGGCGGAAAGCCTGCCGTGGTCGCGTTCATTTCCACCGGCCAACTCAATGTGCTCGCGCCCGACCTCCCTCCAGGATCCGCCGCCGTCGTCGTGACTACTCCGGCGGGCGTGAGCGCGACCTTCACGGCGACGGTGTCGACGTACAACCCGGCGTTCTTCGCGTGGCCTGCCAACCAGGTAGTCGCTACGCACGCGGACTACAGTTTCACGGCGAAGTCGGGCAGTATCTCCGGCGCGGCCACCATGCCGGCTCAACCCGGCGAAACGATCGTTCTGTGGGGGATGGGCTTCGGCCCGACGACACCCGCGGCGCCCGTTGGCGAGGCGGTCGGGTCCGACCAGGTATATTCGACCTCAACCACGCCCGCCGTGACGATCAACAATATTCCGGCTACGGTTTACGGCGCGGCTCTCTCGCCCGGATCCGCCGGTCTGTTCCAGATCGCGATTCAGGTCCCGGCAGCGCTGCCGGACGGCGATTGGCCCATCCAGGCCGCGATCGGCGGAGTGACCTCGCCGGCCGGCACGATCCTTTCGGTTCATCGGTAAAAACGCTATGAAAACGATTCTGGTTTTTGCATTGGCGCTGCGGGTCTGCCTGGCCCAGGGCGGCATCATCAACACGATCGCAGGCAGCG
>DATJGQ010000788.1:0-6323 GCA_035494815.1 Gemmataceae bacterium | reverse complement strand
TGCCGAAACTGCTCGTCGCGAACCGGTCGGAAATTGCCATTCGAGTCTTTCGGACGGCTCACGAACTTGGCATTCGCGACGTAGCAATCTATTCGCATGAAGATCGGTTCGCGCTGCACCGCTTTAAGGCCGATGAGGCGTATCTGGTCGGCAAGCCCGGGGAGCCGATCCGGGCGTATCTCGACATCAACGGCATCGTTAGACTGGCGAAGGAGCACGAGGTCGACGCGATCCATCCCGGCTACGGATTCCTGTCCGAGAACCCCGAATTTGCGCGGGCGTGTGCGGACGAGGGGATCACCTTCGTCGGCCCGCGGCCGGAAATCCTCGAGCAACTCGGCGATAAGGTCGCCGCGCGGCATATCGCTCAGAAAGCGGGTGTGCCGGTGCTCGGCGGGACCGATGCCCCGGTGAAGTCAAACGCGGAGGCTCGGAAGCTCGCCGCGAAGATCGGCTACCCGCTGATGGTCAAGGCGGCGATGGGCGGCGGCGGCCGCGGAATGCGTGTCGTCCAGTCCGCGGAGCAACTGGAGCCGGCCCTCGAACAGGCCCAGCGTGAAGCGGGCACTGCGTTCGGCGTGCCGGACGTGTTTCTCGAAAAATACATCGCCCGCGCCCGACACATCGAAGTGCAATTGATCGGCGACCGCCACGGCGGACTCGTCCATCTCTACGAGCGCGATTGCTCCGTCCAGCGGCGACATCAGAAGGTCGTCGAACTCGCACCGGCTCTCAACCTTTCACCGGACATTCGGCAGCAGATTCTTGACGCGGCGCTCGCAATCGGTCGCGCCGTCCGGCTCGATAATGCCGCCACGGTCGAGTTACTCGTCGACGTCAATAGCGGCGAGTTTTATTTCATCGAGGTCAACCCGCGGATTCAGGTCGAGCACACGGTCACGGAAGTGATCACGGGCTTCGACATCGTCAAGAGCCAGATTCTTGTCGCTGAGGGCCGGCCGCTGTCGGACCCGGAGATCGGCCTCGGTTCGCAGGACGCGGTGCAGCCGCGCGGGCATGCGTTTCAGTGTCGGGTGACGACCGAAGACCCGGCGAACAACTTCGTTCCCGACTACGGCCGCATCAGCCATTATCGCTCGGCCAGCGGCATGGGCATTCGTCTGGACGCCGGCACCGCTTTCGGCGGCGCGGTGATCACGCCGTTCTACGATTCGCTGCTGGTGAAAGTAACGGCGAGCGGTCTGCGGTTTGCCGAGGCGGTGCGGCGGATGGAGCGCTGCCTGCAGGAATTCCGCGTCCGCGGCGTGAAGACGAACATCCCGTTCCTGCTCAACGTCATCAACCACCCGGACTTCCAGACCGGCAAGGTGACGACGCGGTTCATCGACGACACGCCTGCGCTGTTCCACCTGCCGACCCGCCGCGACCGCGCGACGAAGTTGTTGACGTTCATCGGCGAACTGATCGTCAACCAGCCGACCCGGCCCGCGCCGCGGAGACCCGAGACCGAACGTGCCGCGGCGACGGTGACGAGCGTGCCCTCTCTCTCGCCCGCGGAGCCACTGCCCGGGACCGGCGAGGGCAAGCTTCCCGTCGGCACGCGCGACCGATTCAAGGAACTCGGTCCGGACAAATTCGCCGCATGGCTCCGCGGTCAGAAGCGGCTGCTCATCACCGACACGACCTTGCGCGACGCACACCAGTCGCTGCTCGCGACGCGGATGCGCACGTGTGACATGGTGCGGATCGCGCCCGCCTATGCGGCGCGACATGCCGATTTATTCTCACTCGAAATGTGGGGCGGGGCGACATTCGATACGTCCTATCGGTTCCTCAAGGAATCGCCCTGGGACCGGCTCGCCAAACTGCGGGAGCGGATCCCGAACATCCTCTTCCAGATGCTCCTGCGGGCCGCGAATGCGGTCGGCTATACGAATTACCCCGACAACCTCGTCAAGGCGTTCGTCAAGGAGTCCGCCCGCGCCGGGATCGACGTCTTCCGCATCTTCGACGCCCTGAACTA
This sequence comes from Gemmataceae bacterium, assembly GCA_035494815.1. Lineage (GTDB taxonomy): Bacteria > Planctomycetota > Planctomycetia > Gemmatales > Gemmataceae > DATJGQ01. The sequence continues at coordinate 4,339 of DATJGQ010000788.1, read as the reverse complement.
CCTGCCGAACCTGAAGCTGGCGATCGACGCCGTCCGCTCGACCGGTATGATCGCCCAGGCCGCGATTTGCTACACCGGCGACATCCTCAACCCCAACCGCAGCAAGTACGACCTCAAGTACTACGTCGGTCTGGCCAAGGAACTGGAAAAGCTCGGCGCAAACATTCTGGCCATTAAAGACATGGCCGGTCTGGTCAAGCCGTACGCGGCGAAGAAGCTGATCAAGGCCCTGAAAGAGGAGATCGGGCTGCCGATCCATTTTCACACCCACGACTGCGCCGGCGGCCAGATCGCGTCGTACCTGATGGCCGCGCACGAGGGCGTGGACGTGGTGGACTGCGCGTTCGCCCCGCTGTCGGGTCTTACGAGCCAGCCGAGCCTGAATTCGCTCGTCGAGGCGATGCGGTTCACCAGCCGCGACACGGGCCTCGCCTTCGAGCCGCTGCAGGCGACCGCGGACTACTGGTCCGAAGTGCGGACGTACTATCGCGGCTTCGAGTCGGTCGGGCAGACAGCGAGCGCGGACATCTACCGCCACGAGATGCCGGGCGGGCAGTATACGAACTTGTTCCAACAGGCGCAGGCGCTGGGGCTGGAGAGTCGCTGGCACGACGTCGTCCGCATGTACGGCGCGGTCAATCAGATGTTCGGCGACATCATTAAGGTGACGCCGTCGAGCAAGGTCGTCGGCGACATGGCGTTGTTCATGATCGCGAATAACCTCTCGCCGGCGGAAGTCCTTGAAGGGCCGCGCGAGCTGGCGTTTCCGGAGTCGGTCGTCGAGTTCTTCGAAGGCCGACTCGGCCAGCCGCCGGGCGGGTTCCCGAAAAAACTCCAACAGCGCATTCTCCGCGGCCGCAAACCCATCCGCGGCCGGCCTGGCGCCAACCTGCCGCCTGCCGATTTCGAGGCGACCCGCGACGAGCTCCAACGGCGGTTCAAGCACGCCATCACGGACCAGGAGGTCGTGTCGCACCTGCTCTACCCCCGCGTCTTTCCCGACTACATGGAGCATGCCCGCAAATACTCCGACACGAGCGTCCTGCCGACACCGGTCTTCTTTCACGGCCTGGCTCCGGGTGAGGAAGTCGCCATCGAGATTGAGACGGGCAAGACGCTGATGGTCAAGTTTCTGACCGTCGGCGACCCGCACGAGGACGGTCAGCGACTCGTGTTCTTCGAACTGAACGGCCAGCCGCGCGAGGTGCTCGTCGAAGATCGGGCGCTCGCCGGCGCAGGCACGAAGCGCAGACCGAAGGCCGATGCGGGTGACCCGCTGCAGGTGGCCGCGCCGATGCCGGGCCTCGTGGTCAACGTGACCGTGACCGCCGGTGAACAGGTGGCCCGGGGTCAAAAGCTATTGGCCCTCGAAGCCATGAAGATGGAAACAACGCTCTACGCCGAGCACGGCGGCCGGATCGCCGAGGTGCTCATCAAGCCGGGGACGCAGGTCGAAGCCGGCGACCTGCTCTTGCGCTACGAAAGCGAACAATCGTAAATTCCCTCGCCGACCTTGGCTGCTGACCTCCCCTTCGGCCCTAATCGCGTGCACAATACGGGGATATGAAACTCTTGCACACCGCCGACTGGCACCTGGGCGATCGACTGGGCCGCATCGACCGGACTGACGATTTGCGGCGGTCCGTCGAGCGGATCGCCGAGTATTGCCGGCAGGAACGAGTTGATGTTCTCCTCCTGGCCGGGGACATCTTCAGTGAGTTGGCTCGCCCCGACGGTCTGCGCGACGCGGTGCGGCACTTGCAGGCGACGTTCGGAGGGTTCTTGCACGACGGCGGGACCATTCTTGCCGTCACCGGGAATCATGACAACGAGAACTTCTGCCAGACGCTTCGTCACGCGATGAACCTGGCGGCGCCCATCGCCGTCGGTTTCGGCGCCGTCGCCCCGGCCGGCCGGCTGTTTCTCGCGGACGAGCCGACGCTGTTGCGACTGCACGACCGGCACACGCACTCAGACGTGCAGTTCGTCCTTATGCCGTACCCGACGCCGTCGCGGTTTCTCGTCAACGACCCGCTGCAGAAGTATGGGTCGTTCGAAGAGAAGATGTGTCATCTGCGGGACGCGTTCGCCGGTCGGCTCCGCGACATCCGCACGGACCCGCGGTTCGACTCGCGGCTGCCGACAATTCTGGTCGCGCACGTGCACGTATACGGGGCGCAAGTCACGAACTTGTTCCGGCTCTCGGAGGATGAGGATGTCGTCTTCACCGACGAGCAGTTGCCGTCGGCTTACTCTTACGTCGCGCTGGGCCACATCCACAAGCCGCAGGCGCTCGGCGGATACGCACACGTCCGCTACTGCGGCAGTATCGAGCGGCTGGACCTCGGCGAATTCCTCGACCGCAAAGAGGTGACGCTGTTCGAGCTCGGGCCGTCCGGGGTGGTCGGCCAGCCGATGAGCCTGCCACTCGATGCGACCCCAATTTACGACGTCGAGATCACGAACCCGCAACAGGAATTGCCCGCGCTGCGCGGCCGTTATCTCGATCACGCGACGGCGCTGGTGAATCTGCACGTCAATTACACGGCCGGCGTAGACAATCTGGAAGCCGTCCTCCGCGAGCTGGACGCGATCTTCCCGCGGTGGTATGGCCGCGATTGGGTTGAGAGTCGCTCCGTGGGCCCGGCATTGACGATCGGCGCGCCGCCGGCGAAGAGTTTCGAAGAGACGGTGCGGGATTACCTGACGGGTGAGTTGACGAACTACTCGGACGAGGATCGCGCGGCGATTCTGGAATTGGCCGAGAATTTGCTGCATGACGATTGACCACGGGGAGGGCGCCCCATGATCCCCCGCCGCGTGTGCCTCCGCGGTTTCCTCTGTTACCGCGAAGAACAGGAAATCGATTTCGGCGGCGAGACGCTTTGGATGCTCGCCGGCTTGAACGGCAGCGGCAAGTCGGCCGTCTTCGACGCGGTCACATACGCCCTCTTCGGCCACCACCGCGGCGGCGGCAGCGGCGCGGCCGAACTCATCAACAAGGACTCCGATGGGTTCGCCGTCGAATTCGACTTCCTGCTCGACGGCGACGTGTACCGCGTCAAACGCACGCTGAAAAAAGGCTCCAGGAGCACCTCGGCGACCCAACAGGTGCTGCGGTTCCGGCCGCCGGGGGAGGCTGCGAAGGCCGGCAAATGGGAGCCCGTGCCGGACACCGGCCGCAAAGCCGAATTCGACGCCTGGGTCCGTGACCACATCGGGCTGAACTACGACACCTTTACCGCGTCGGTGTTGCTGTTGCAGGGCAAGGCCGAGCGGCTGCTCGACTCGTCGCCGCGCGGCCGCTTCGACGTGCTGGCCGGCATCGTGGATCTGGAGCGATACATACGGCTCCACGAACGGGCCGACGAGCGGCGCAGGGTCCTGAAGACCCAGGTCGAGGCGCTGCAATCGCAGATCGACGCGACGCCGGAAGTGGACGCCGCGGAGTTCGCCGCCGTCGAGAAAAGGACCGCGCAGGCGACCGCCGAGCGCGACGAAGCGCGGGCCGCACTCGAACGCTGCCGGGAGATCGAAGTACAGGCCCGCCGCTGGATGGAACTCACGAATCAACGAAGCGAATTGGAGCAGCGGTGGCAGCGGTCGCAGGCGCTGATCGCCGAGGCGGACGCGATCGAGCGGGACTTCGACCGCCTCCGCGATCTGCAAGCCGCCCTACCGCACTTGGAAGCGGTAATCAAGCTCCGGGCGGACTTCGTCGGGTCGGAGAATAAATCCGCCGCGCTGACGCTGAGCCGGGACGAGTATCAGGAGAAACTCGCCACTGCGGATCACGCCGTCGATCAGGCGAAGAAGAAGCGGGCCGCGCTCAACAAATCGATCGGCCGCGACGAGCAGAAGCAGCGCGAGTTGGCCGCCAGGCTGGAAACGCTCAGCGGCCTGATGACCAAGGTGGAGATGTATGAGGCGCACGATACCGAGGCCCGCCGCCTGGAGGCGGAACTCGCCGAATTGCCGGGCGATCTGGAGGCACAGGTCTCGCGTGCACAAGAACGTCACGACGAACTGGAGGTGCTCGCGAGGGCGCTCCCCGGACTCAGCCGTCTGCTGCAAGCGCGAACCGATCTCGTCGGGGCGAAAGCCCGCGCGGCCGCGGCGGGCGACGCGGAGTTCGAGATCAAGTCGGCCGGCGAGAAACTGACTGCAGAACTCACGACGCTGGCGCCAACGTTGCAGGCCCTGGTCGCCCGGCGCGAAACGACAGACAAAGAAGCGACGTCCGCGAAAGCGCTATTGGACCATGCCCGGCGGGAGTTGGAATCATTCCGCGGACTGCACGGGGCGAAAGTGTGCCGGGCGTGCGGCCAGCCGCTCACCC
>DATJGQ010000787.1:0-4630 GCA_035494815.1 Gemmataceae bacterium | reverse complement strand
CGCCAGGTCCCGGACAATAACCTTGAAGTCGCCCAGTGTCCTGTCTAACTCCCTGCCGTTGGACACATCCCGCGCGATTGCCTCGTCTTTCTCGTATGACACCAGCGTTTTTCCATCGGGGCTAAAAAGCATGCCAATGATCGGAGACTTATGGCCTACTAGTGAAGCCTTCTCGCGGCCCGACGGCAGATCCCAGAGCCTAATTGCCCCACTGGCACGCCCCCTCCACGGGGCAGAGAACAGCGATTCGCACGTGGACAGAGTGCGACCATCCGGGCTCAAAGCCGCCATATTATCATCCGTCTTGAGTCGGACAATTTCCCGGCGGGCGGTCACGTCCCACACCCGCATGGGTTCGACGAACTGTGTCCACACTAACACCCTTCCGTCCGCGCTGAATGCCAGTGGCGCGGCCGTAGAAGGCGTGCCCTTGCCGAGCCAGACATTCTCTTGTCCAGTCGCGGCATCGCACAACCGGACGCCTGCGCCGCCGATGGCGATCAGCCGACCGTCGGGGCTTACTAAGATCCGCCCGGTGGGGCGCGCGATCGGGACCGTGGCCCTTTCTCGTCCGGTGCGGACGTCCCAAAGGCGAACTCTAGTGGCCTGGTCGGCACCGAGTGAGTGAAGGTCACTTGTCGCCAGAATATCGCCGCCGGCGACAAACGCGAGATCGCGCGACTGCCGATAGAACGCCGTAAGCCGATTTCCGGTAGCAGTTTCCCACAGACTAACTGTTCCCCGATCGTTCCGGGTGGCCAAGAGCCGGCCGTCCGGGCTGATTGCTAAGCTGCTCAGTATCTCATCAGTATTCGGTCCGGACCATTCCAGCGTGTTTACGAGCCGAGGGCGGTCGGTGGTCGGCTTGTCGAACCCCGGCGGGGGCCAGGCCGACGCTGTGGGACATGACAGTACCGAGGCCAACACCGTTGCGAAAGCTGCCCCATTCATGGCGGTCTCTCGGTCGTTTCTCATTTGTTTCCGCGAACGCGCACGCGGTCCGCTTGCTAGACGGGGGTTGGATTCGCTTTTGTGATTCAGCGCGACGTCGGTCGCCTTTTTATTCCGAGCGACGGCTTTTTCAGCGCGCCGCGACGGGCTAGAAAGGCCGTCTGATGCGCCCGAGGGTTAGCGCGTGCTCGAGATGAAGTGCATCCAGATGATCCGCGAATACCGAAAGATCGCGACGGCGGAGACGAGCAATGCCAGTACGCTGATCAATAACCGCGGGAATTCGCCCAGCGACGGAAAGAACAACCCGAGCCCGAAGTAGACGATTGCTAGGACGAGCGTCGCGAGCGGATAGCTGATGTACATCGCCCCCAGGAAGAACCCCTCGTCTTCCTGGAACCGATGCCCGCAAACCGGACACGTCTCGTTCATACGGACGCCGCGGCCGAAGACCCGGCCCTCGCGGCATGACGGGCACCGCTGCAAGAGGATCGCCCGGATCAACCCGAAGACCGACCGCCGTTTGGCGAGTCCGATCATGAGGTCACCAACGTCCAATCCTTCCGCTGCCGGGACGACGGGATGTCGAGCATCTTGCGATACTTCGTGACCGTGCGTCGCGCGACCGGGTAGCCCTCGTCCTGCAGCTTGGTGACGAGTTCCTCGTCGGAGAGCGGGTTCGCCTTGTCCTCGTTGCCGATCAGCTCAAGGAGCTTGTTCTTGATCTTCTCCCAGGCCACGTCCTCGCCGCTGGAGGTGTGCGTGCCACCGCCGAAGAACCGCTTGAGCGGGAAGATCCCCCGCGGCGTCTGCACCCACTTGTCGTCCACCGCCCGGCTGACGGTCGTGACGTGCACGCCGACGTGATCGGCGATCTGCTGCATCTTCAAGGGCTCGATATAGTCCGGGCCCTTATCGAGGAATGCCCGCTGATGCTGAATGATCGCCCGCGTGACCTTTTCCAGCGTGCCGCGCCGCTGCTCGATCGACTCCATGAGCCATTGAGCCGCCTGGATCTTGCGCTTGAGGTATTCCTTCGTCTTCGGGTCGGCCTCGCGGTTCTTCGCGAGTTCGACGACGTGCCGCGGGATGTGCACCGTCGGCACCCAGTCGTCGACCAGCCGCACCTCGTATTCGCCGGCCTCGGTCCGCTCGACGATAATGTCGGGCACGACGTAGGGGATGTTCTCCGCGTGGAAGGGGGCGCCGGGCTTCGGGTTGAGGTGCTTGAGCACCTCGATCCCTTCCTTGATCGCGGCGATGTCGAAGCCCGTCTTCCGCTGGATGACGGGCAGCCGGTTGTAGGCGACGTCCTCGAAGTGGTGCTGGATCAGGGCGCGGACGACGTCGGCGTGCGGCGTCTCCGGTGTCACCTGCAGCAACAGACACTCCTGGGGGTCGCGGGCGCCGACGCCGAGCGGGTCGAATTTCTGCAAAACGCGCAGCGCCTGATCGAGCTCGCCCGCGGTAATTGTCCGCCCGGGATAGCGCTCGGCCAGCACGGTGAGAATCTGGTCGGGCTCGACCTTTTCCCCGGCGAGAGTCAGGTAGCCGTTCTCGTCCAGATTAGCGATCAGGTAGCGGACCAGATCGGGCAGGTCGCCGGCACTCTCGATGAACGTCAGCTGCTCGGACAAATAATCGTTGAGCGATTGCGGTCGCGACGGCATGTTCGACATCGCGTCGTGCTTGCGATCGCCTTCGTCCTCCATGCCGTTGCGCGACGGGCGGTGCTCCTCGCTGAACGCCTCGCCGTAATCCTGCGAGAGCGCCTCGAGTCGGTTGAAGTCGAGTTCGCCGGCGTCGTCGATGACCAGTTCGCCGTCGGGGTCGGGCGTCTTCTCCTCGGTGGCGGGGGCCTCTTCGTTGGCCTGCAATTCCTCGAGCGTCGGCTCTTTCAGTTCGAGGGCGGGGTTCTCGTCGAGTTCCTGGCGGATCCGCTCCTCGAGGGCCATGATCGGCAGCTGGAGGATTTCCATCGACTGAATCATGCGGGGAGCCAGACGCATGGTCTGCTCCATCCGCTGACTCACGTTCATATTCAGTTGCATTCCGCTCATCGCGCCTCCCCCGATCCGTAAACGGGCGGCTATAGGTTCGGCCCGGCACGTTCCGCTGCCCGGGCCGGCTGGGGTTCAGAATGCCCGACGGCCGTCCAAAGCGTCGCTCAACATTTGCGTGTTGGCGAGTTCGAGTGAGGCACCGGACGGCAAACCCCGTGCCAATCGCGTCATCCGCACTCCTGTCCCGGCCAGCACGTTCGACACATACAACGCGGTGCCGTCACCTTCCAAGGTCGGGCTTGTCGCCAGGATCACTTCGGCGACTCCGCCCTTTTGCACCCGGCGGAGAAGGGCATCCACGGTCAGCTTCTCCGGCCCGAAGTTGTCCAGCGGGGCCAAACGGCCTCCCAGGACATGATACCGGCCTCGGAAACTCCCCGCCCGCTCGAACGCCGCCAGGTCGCGGGGCGTCTCGACGACACACAGGATCGCCGGGTCGCGCCGCGGGTCGGCGCAGACCGGGCAAAGCGGGCCCTCGGCGTAGTTGCCGCACTCCTCACAGGCCTTGACCGCCTCGACAACTCCTTTGAGCGCTTCGGCCAGCTCCAACGCCACCCGCCGATCGCCGGCGAGCAGGAAGAAGGCCAGGCGTTCGGCCGACTTCGGCCCGATGCCGGGGAGCTTGCAGAACTCCTGCACCAGCCGGGCGACCGCGACGGAATGGCGGTCGTCGCCCATCGGTCACAGCTCCGGCAGGGCGAACATGGGCGGCAGTCCGACCTCGGCGGCGGCCTTCCGCGCCTCCTCGGCGAGCAGCTTCTTCGCCTTCTCGATCGCCTGAGCGGTGGCCGCGGCGATCAGGTCCTCAAGCATCTCCTTGTCCTTGAGCGCGAGCGCTTCGTCCGTCAGGCGGACGCTCTTCACGTTGAACTTTCCCGTCACCGTCACCGTGACCATGCCGCCGCCGGACTGGCCTTCGACGTTGGTGCGGTCCAGCCGTTCGAGCAGCTTTGCGAACTCCTCTTTAATCTTGTCCGTCTTACCCAACAGCGACATCAACTGTCCCATCTGTCCGAACATCGCCTCACGCCTCCTCGCTGTCCGTCGTCGTCGCGCCGATCTCGTCAGAGGACATTTCCAGGGCCGTTCCGAAGCCCTCGTCCATCTGCATCAACTTGCCGCCGAGCAGTTCGACGACCCGCTCGATCAACGGCTGCTTCAAGGCATCCGGTCCGGCGGTCGTCGGCGCCGGCGGCGGTTCATTTGGGGTCGCCACCGCGGGCGGGGCGCGATGGCCGTTGCGACCATATGCGCTTTCGACGACCAGCGTCCATTCCTGACCGGTCAGCCGTCTGAGCGCCTCCTGGACCCGCTGGACGCGGACCGGGTCGCCGCAGAACGTACATTGCCGATTATAGTCTGCGGAAAACCGCAGTACTAGATTGTTTGGCCCGGAAATTGCTGGCAGACCGGCTTTTTCCAGTTCCCGAGCGAGAATTGGTCCGACCTGGGCTAAGATTTCGGCCCAAACCTGAGCAAGCGTGTCCGGAGAAAGTGGCACCGGGCCGTCCGACGTCGACGTCTCACTTACCGCGGGCGATTTTTTTTTTACCTCAGCGACCCAGTCCGCCGTTCCGCCGCGACCCGAGTCTTCGAGGGGAGCGCTAGCTGCCAGC
>DATJGQ010000786.1:0-5360 GCA_035494815.1 Gemmataceae bacterium | reverse complement strand
CGGCGGTTTGTTTGTATGGCGTCACAGGACCCTTACGAGATCCGCTACGCGCAGGAGGCCGAGGCCGACGTGCTGGCCCTGCCGGCGTACGATCGGGCGAAGGTCCTGGAGGGAGTCGAACAATACCTGACGTACGAACCCCGGCGAATCAGCCGCAGCCGGATCAAACAAATGGTGCAGCCCTTCTGGAGCCAGTACCGGCTACGAATTGACGGCCTGCGCGTCTACTATGATGTGGACGAGGACGCCCGACGGGTCAACGTCCTGCGGGTGCTGGAGAAGACGACCCACCCTACTCCGAAGGAGTCACCATGAAGACGGTGGACCTGAGGGACGAGGCAACGTTGGCCGAAGTGTTGAGCCAGAACCAGGACGAAGAAGTTGTTGTAGTGCGCGACGGTCGTGCCGTGGCTCTGGTCGTTCCGTTCGACGATGAGGACCTGGAATGGTACGCACGGGAGCGCGACCCGGCGTTCATCCAGTCCATCGAGCGTGCCCGCCAACAGGTCGCCGATGGTCGCACGGTCAGCCATGCCGACCTGAAAACGCGGCTGGGGCTGAGTTGAGCCCAGCAGATTCGTCAGTCGGATGCGAACCGCTCTATACCGTACGGGGTGCTCCGGGGCGTTCCGCGGGCTAATTGTCATTGTTCCTCTGAATCGTCGCATCCCCCCAGTCCCACGCTTCCCGCTTCGCGGTCACCTCGAGCAAGTCGCGGTACAAACGCCCGTCCACGTCTACGTTCAGGCGAACGATGTGCCCCTGGCGGACGAAATGGAACCTGCCGATGTCGGCGGCCTCCACGTCCGGCTCGACCCGCACCGGCGACGGCATCGCTGTGTCCTCCCACCGCGCGGCCTCCGACACGAACTTTCGAAGCCGATGTTCGGCCTCTTCGGACGAGCCGAACGCCAGCGCGCACGGTGAGCGGTTGTTCCAGATTTCGCGGCGGCGCTCGGTGTGACCGAGCAGGATCAGGTGCTGCAGACCGAGCTCGCGGTCACGCGGGATGCCCCACGCCGGCGGTGACCGCTCGGCGCGCGCCCGACGGGGCCGTGCGTGCCGGCTCGACTGCGTCTCGAAGAGCTTCGCGCCGGCAACGGTCACGCCATCAAATCCGGGCAGCGGAAACCCGTCGCTGACGCCGCCCGTTCGTCCCACCTGATATTCGCCCCGGTCCAACTGATAGATTTCGACCATGCGCGTGAGCGGCTCTATCAGCCATAGGTGGGGCACGCCAGCCCGGCGATAGACCTCTTTCCGTGGCCCGCGGTCGATCGCGCGCGAGAACGGCGACAGCACTTCAACGACCAGGTGTGGTACGCCGCGGAAGTATTGATTGCCGATCAGGTGTTCGGACTTCTCCCCCTGGAATACGAAGAAGTCGGGCTGGACCGCGTCGGCGTCGGTTAGGCTGATATCGACCCCGCCAATCCCGTAGCCTTCGAACCCGAGCCGGTGTTTTGCGTCATTGAAGATGCTCCACAGGTTCAGCTTGATGTCCCAATGATCCTGGGCAATGTCGCCGCCCGCCTCGAAGCCCGCCGGTTGCATGGGCCAGAGCCGCCGGTCCCAGAAGCAACTGTGCGCCCAGTCAAACGCGTCCAGATCCGACGGCACTTCCAGTCGGATCGGCCTGCGGTATTGCTGCAGCCGGAAGCCGCCGAACTTCTTGACGGCGACGGGGCCCGCATGCCGCGCCCGCGGGTCGGGAACCCCTTGCCATCGCGCCAGCGTGGACGCCCACAAGCCGAAGTGAGCGTCGGCCGTCGGTCGGTCGAGAAACGGGAACGAGCATGGCGTCCTGCCGCGCAACAACTCCAGCTTGTTCTCCGGCGGTCCGAACAGCAGCATGTACTCAAGGCCCCACGTCCGCGTCATAGAAGGCCCTCCCGGTGGTCCCCTCCAAAGAACCGGACTTCGACAGCCGTGCTGCACGAAGCTCCGCCATCCATTCTACCACCGTGCAATAATCGCCTCTGAAATCTCGCCAAACGCTGGCCGCGGCAGACCGGGCCGTAATACAATCATGCTGTGCTCCTCGGGCCGCCCGTTGCGGTGGCAGGGCATCCGAATGGCAACCATCGAGGGACCTCCCATGACGTTGGAAAGCTGGCCGGCCACCGCGGACCTGTTGGAAGCCTTTTCTGCCGACATGCTCGCCGCCGGCGGGACGGTGGTGGACACCTATCACGACGGCGTCCGATTGTTCGCGCGGGCCACCCTGCCCGCGTTGCGGGAGGTCCGGCCGGGGGACGGCCTCCGCGGCGGCGTGGCCGTGCGGGCGACGGCCGAAGAGCTCCGCGTCCACCCCTACGTCTTCCGTCTCGTCTGCAGCAACGGCGCGATCAGCGCCCGGGCAATCCAGAGCTGGCGGATCGAGCGCGACGACCTCGCGGCCGACCCCGACCGCTCGGCCGACGACGTGCTGGCCGAGTTCCGAGAGGCCGTGCGGGCTTGTTCCGCCGACGAGGCGTTCGCGTCCGCCGCCGAGGGGATGCGCTCGGCAACGTTCACCGCGGCGGACCAGTTCGTGAACGTGTTACCCATGCTTTCGCAGGTGATGCGCCACCTTTCGCCGAAGCAGGCGGGCCAGGCTATCGAACAGATCCTGGGCCGGTTTGAGCGCGACGGAGACCGGTCTCGGTTCGGGTTGATGAACGCCGTCACCGCAACCGCGCGCGACACCCGCGACCCGGACCTCCGCTGGCGGCTGGAAGAGTTCGGCGGCGGCATTCCCTCCCTCGCCGTCCCGGCGGATCGTGGTCCCAGGGGTCCGGCCGCCGCCGCGTGCCGGTCGGCCGAGATGGCCGGCGCTATGGGCTGAACGCTGGTTCGTGTTGCGATGGCAGGGCAGGGCAGGGCAGGGCAGGGCAGGGCAGGGAGCGCCGGAGCCATTCGGGTGCTTCCCGCTACTTTTCTCCGCGGCGGGGGTATCATTACCAGGCCAGCCGCCCCTCGCGCGGGCGGCGCGTCCGTTCACGACAGGAGCAGCCATGCCGCTTTCCCGCGCCACCGTCCGATCGCTCGGCTTCAGCATCACCGTCGCGGCGCTGGCGCTCGCGTTGACCTGGGCCGTCCGACCCGCGCGTGCCGTCGACGACGACGAGAACGACGCCAAGCCCGAGCTCCTGAAGGACGTCAAGGCGGGCGCATCGACGAAACCCGCCGCCCCGTCCACCGGCCCGGCGACGCAGCCGGCGACCAAGCCGGTGATCGAAGTCAGCCCCGAGATCCGCACCGAGCTGGACGCCGTGCGGGATGCCTACCGCGGCTTGAAGTCGCTCCGCCTGACGGCGACCGTCACCGGCGAGTTCGACATCAACGGTGAGCAGGCGAAGAACGTTGCGACGGTCGAATCGATCTTCCAGGCGCCCGCGAGATTCCGCCTGGCGGTCCTCGAGGGAGAAAAGAAGGACGCGCCACCGGCTCCGGCCGCGGACAACGGCAAGGCCCGCGGCGACAGCCTCGTGATCGGGAGCAACGGTGAAAAGCTGTACGTGTTCGACCGCCTCCGCCGGCAGTACCAGACCGCGGCGGCGCCGAAGGAGCGCGTCGCGCTGGAGAAGCTCGGCAAGCCGTTCGGGCTGCTGCTGGCCGAGCAGGACCCCTCGCTCGTGCTCGCGATCAGCGACGACGCCGGCCGGGAAATCCTCGAAGGTGCGAAATCCGCCGAGCGTGGCGAGGACGTGAAGGTCGGCGATGTCGCGTGCTTCGTCCTTAACTTGACCGGTGAGAAGGGGGACAAGCAGAGCTTCGTGATCGATCCCAAAACCCACCTGCTCCGCCGCGTCATGCTCGACGTCCGCAACTCCGTGCCCAAGGGCGCGGAGGTGAAGAAGGCCGAGTTGACGATCGATTACACGGACGTCGCGGCGGACGCCGAGGTGAAGCCCGAGCAGTTCGCCTGGGCCGCGCCTAAGGGCGCGCGGGACGTCGGCGCCAGTCCGATCGCGGTGATCACCGGCGGCGCGGACGCCGAATCCGGCCACGGCGCCGCGGCCGCGGCGCTCGAGGGCAAGCCCGCCCCGGACTTCACGCTCAAGGGCGCCGACGGGAAGGACATCTCGCTCGCCGACCTGAAGGGCAAGGTCGTCATCCTCGACTTCTGGGCAACCTGGTGCGGCCCCTGCCGGGCGTCCCTCCCGCACCTGGATAAGATCTACGCCGACCACAAGTCCGACGGCCTGAAGGCCTACGCCGTCAACATCCGCGAGGAGAAGGACACCGTCCAGAAATTCGTCGACCAGACCAAGCTCGGCATCCCCGTCCTCTTCGACGGCGAAGGCCAGACCGCCGACAAGTACGGCGTCACCGGCATCCCCCAGACGGTCGTTATCGGCAAGGACGGCAACGTGAAAAAGGTCGTGGTCGGATCGGGAACGCACGACATCGTGCGAAAGGCGGTGGAGGACGCGTTGAAGTGAGATGCGACGTGAAACGCCCGGATCGAGAGGGCGACGCGTAAGCACGAGATCCGAAGCACGAAACCCGAAACAAACTCGAATCCCAAAGAAGAAATGACCGAAAGGGCTCTCGCGCGAGGGGCGCGGACGCCGTTTCGGTCATTTCTTCTTTTTCAGTTGGAGCTTGTTTCGGGTTTCGTGCTTCGGATCTCGTGCTTCGGGTTTATCCGCGCAGCGGGTCATGCTGCCTGCCGCGCGCTCACGGGCCGCCGTTGGCGGAGCGAGGCTTCGGCCAGGAGCTTGGCCCGGCGGGCGACGGGGCTGGCGGCCTTGCGGGGGTGCTTTTCGGCCAGCAGGGCGAGGTGGCCGAGGACCGACTGGAGTAACAGGTTTCGGCGCATGATTCAGCTCCTTCTGTTTCCGGGCGTGCCATTCATTGGCCGCCGTCTGAGCTGGCAAGGCGAGCGAACGCCGTGCCGATGAGGGGAACGTTTGGTCCGATCGGGCTGAAGAAGTGACCCGTGGGGGACGCTCCGCGTTCCCTCGATCGGGTTGCCGCCGTCCCACGCGCGGCGCCGCATCGGTCCGATTCTCTGATCGGCCGGTCCGGCTGAAACACTCCAGAACTTCCGCCCGGATTCCGGTCCACCCCGCTACAGGCCGCGCCACCGGCGCCGCCGCACCCGCCACCCCCGTGTGTGCGGCCGCCAATCCCATTCTGGCGGTTGATCCGCAAGAATCGAAGTTGCCGGTAAAGCATAGGGCCAGTAGGTTGTAGATCGTCAGTGGGTGGCAGGTTGCGCGCGCGGCAGTTCCGGATCGGTTCCCGATCGGGCAGCGGCGCGTGTCCTGCTCGTAGTCTCGTTGTCTTCCGACATCCCTGGCCAGGCCGCCGTGGAACCGGCAAAGACCGGTCCGCGCGCCGCCCCGCGTGCGCGCTTCCAGCGTGTGCAC
>DATJGQ010000785.1:0-2135 GCA_035494815.1 Gemmataceae bacterium | reverse complement strand
CGCATACGCGGGCCCGATCGCCGTCGGTCAGCAGTTCCCCGCGTTTCAGACGGTTCGCGCGGACGACACGCCGTTTACCAACCGCGACCTGCAAGGAGACAAGAACAGTGTGATGGTCTTTTTCCGCGGCCGATGGTGACCGTTCTGCATGATCGAGCTGGTCGAGCTCGAGGGTCGCCACGAAGATTTCGCCCGTCGCAACACGCGGGTGCTCGTCGTATCCATGGAAGGGCTCGCGGACGCCAAGCTCACGCAAGCCGACTTCCCCCATTTGGTCGTTCTCGCCGACGAAGGTCGCGGACTGTCCGAGGCGGCCGGGCTGATTCATAGCCGCGCGGCGCCCGACGGGCGCGACGCCGACATGCCGACAACGATCCTCGTCGACCGCTCGGGAACGGTCCGCTGGCTTTACCGCACGCCCGGTGTGGTCGCTCGGCTGTCCCCCGACGAAGTGCTGCGGGCGGTCGATCAGTACCTGACCGCGGCCCCGTGAGTCGTCGGTTCCTCCCACGCCTCTCCGCCATATAATGACGGCCCGCAGTAGCCGCGACGCGCAGCGAGGCGGGGGCGAGGGACCGTCTTCATGTCCAATGACTCGACTTCGCCGTCCGGCCTGCCGGAGTTGCGCAAGCTCGGGCTGATCAACCTCGGGCCGATTTGCGTCAACTGCTCGTCGGCAGAGCTGGTCGAGCGGGCGGTCATGCGGGGCGAAGGCACGCTCACCGACCGCGGCGCCCTTGTCGCCTACACCGGCACTCACACCGGCCGTTCGCCGCAGGACCGTTACATCGTCCACGAGCCCGGCAGCGAGTGGCAGCTCGACTGGGGCACGGTCAACCGGCCGATGGAGCCGGAAAACTTCGACCGGCTGCTCGTGAAGACGGCCGCATTTCTTCAGGGCCGGCCGCTCTTTATCAACGACGGCTACGCCGGCGCCGACCCGCGGCATCGGCTCAACATCCGCGTCGTCGCCGAGAAGGCCTGGCACGCGCTCTTCGCCCGCTGCCTCTTCCTCCGGCCGACGCCGAGCGAGTTGACTACCTACCGGCCGGACTGGACGGTCATCTCCGCCTCCGACTTGCACGCCGACCCCGGTCGTGACGGCACCCGCTCGGAGGTCGTGATCGTCGTTCATTTCGCGCGGCGGCTCGTGCTCATCGCCGGCACGCACTACGCCGGCGAGATCAAGAAGGCGATCTTCTCGGTGCTGATGGGCCTGCTGCCGATGAAGGGCGTCTTCCCGATGCACTGCTCGGCCAACATCGGCAAGGATGATGACGTGGCCCTGTTCTTCGGCCTGTCCGGGACCGGCAAGACGACGCTCTCCGCCGACCCCGAGCGCCGGCTGATCGGCGACGACGAGCACGGCTGGTCGGACGCGGGGGTGTTCAACATTGAGGGCGGCTGTTACGCCAAGACGATCCGGCTGTCGGCCGAGAAGGAGCCGCAGATCTACGCCGCGATCCGGTTCGGCAGCGTGCTGGAGAACGTCCCGCTCGACCCCGGCACCCGCCGGCCGGACTACGACAGCCAGCTCTACACGGAGAACACGCGGGCGGCCTACCCGCTCGACTTCATCCCGAACCACGAGCCGACCGGCCGCGGCGGGCACCCGAAAACGGTCTTCTTCCTGACCTGCGACGCCTTCGGAGTGATGCCGCCAATCGCCCGGCTAAACCCGGAGCAGGCGATGGCCTACTTCCTGTGCGGATACACGGCCAAGGTGGCCGGCACGGAGGTCGGGGTGAAGGACCCGGAGGCGGAGTTCAGCACCTGCTTCGCCGCACCGTTCTTGCCGCTGCCGCCGCGGCGCTACGCCAACCTACTCGGCGAGAAGCTGAAGAAGCACCAGTCGCCGGTGTGGCTGTTGAACACCGGCTGGATCGGCGGCGGCTTCGGCGTCGGCGAGCGGATCAGCCTGACGTACACGCGTGCGATGCTCCGGGCGGCGCTGGAGGGGAAGCTCGACACGGTCGCGTATCGCACCGACCCGGTCTTCGGCCTGTCGGTCCCGACGACGTGTCCCGGAGTAGCAAGCGAGGTGCTCGACCCGAAAGCGGCATGGGCGCACAAGGCGGCATACGACAAGACGGCGGCCGACCTGGCGAAGCGGTTTCAGGAGGTGTTGGCGAAGT
>DATJGQ010000784.1:0-3079 GCA_035494815.1 Gemmataceae bacterium | reverse complement strand
CACCTTGACGGCGCCGGAGATGACGGTTCTGGTTGGCGGAATGAGGGTCCTGAACGCCAACTCTGGAAAGTCCCCGCACGGCGTGTTCACCAGGCGGCCGGAGGCGCTGACCAACGACTTCTTCGTGAACCTGCTCGACATGCGTACGGAGTGGAAGCCGTCCGCCTCGGCTGACTCGGCTGAGCACGTGTACGAGGGTCACGATCGGGCCACGGGCGAGCGCAAGTGGACCGCCACCGCCGTCGACCTCGTCTTCGGTTCGAACTCGCAGCTGCGGGCGATCGCGGAAGTCTATGCGTGGGACGACTCGCAGCAGAAATTTGTCCGCGACTTCGTGGCCGCGTGGAACAAGGTGATGAACCTGGACCGCTTCGACCTGGTCGCGAAAGCGTGAAGGGAGTGGGAGGGACCATGACGCAGGACACGATCGACAGCCGAACGACCCGGCGGACATTTCTCGGCGGCGCGGCCGCCCTGGCGGCGTCCGCGGTTCTGCCGCGCGGCGTCTTCGCCGCCGATACGGGAAAGCCGAACTCCGTCTTCAACGGCGTCCGCATCGGCGCCATCACCTACAGCTATCGCGGCGGGGCGGACACCGCCGAGTACACGCTCGACTGTCTCCTCAAAGACGGCCTGAGCGAGACGGAGCTGATGGACGGCCCAATCCGCTCCTTCGCCGGAATTGCTGCCGGCGGCGGGCGGGGCCGGGGCAAGGCCAAGGGCAAGGACGCCGACAAACCGGCGACTCCCCCGGGGAGCAACGCCGACCGCGCCAAGCTCCGCGAGTCGCAACTCGCAAAATGCGCCCAGCTCCGCAAGATGTACAACGACGCCGGCGTCAACATCCATATCCACAAGGTCCCGTTCGGCGCGACCGACGAGGACGTCGACTTCAACTTCGAGATTGCCAAGGCCCTCGGCTGCAAGGCGATCACGACCGAGCGCAGCGAACAGGCGGTCAGGCGGCTCGCCCCGTTCGCCGAGAAGCACCGCATCTGGGTCGCCTTCCACAACCACACCAACAACGTCCCGACGATCGAGGACATCGACCCGCTGATGCGCGTCGGTGAATACGTCGGCTTCAACTTCGACATCGGGCACTACACCGCCGGCACCAAGGGCAAGTCGCCGATCCCGGTCCTCGAAAAATACCACCAGAAGATCATCAGCCTGCACCTGAAGGACCGCACGGCCGACGGCGGCACCCCGCCCTGGGGCCAGGGTCAAACGCCGATCAAGGAAGTCCTGCAACTGCTCAAGAAAGAGAAGTGGCCGATCTACGCCGACATCGAGCTGGAATACCGCATCCCGGCGGGTTCCGACGCGGTGAAGGAAGTGGCGAAATGCGTGCAGTACTGCAAGGAGGCGCTCGCTTGATTCGCGGGGCGGAGTCCGGCCCCGCGGTAGTTCCACGTGCCCCCTGGCCACGAACGCCCCGATGAATTACCATCGGGGCTATGCTCTGTCGCGCCGACAGGATGCCGGCGATGAACGCCTGCACGGCTGGCGGGTCGGTCGGTAATGTCGGCACAGCGTCCGGGTCAAAGCGTTCGCCAAACCGTCGCGAACGCACGTCCCGCGGACGAGTCCGGGCCGGTCGATGAAAGGGAAGGGACGAAATCACTGACCACACGGGGAACACGTCATGAACGATGACCTGGCAGGGCGAAAAAAGCGGGCCCGGGCGATGCTCACGGTGTTGCAGGAGGAGTACCTCAAGTCGACCGGCGACATGGCGGAATCGAAGGAAGACCTCGAGGCGTGGCTGGCCCAGCTGCCCGTCGCCGAACGGAATCGAATCGGCGGCCGGATCAAAGAAGCGAACGCGTTGTAAAGATGTGTCGGGACGCCCCCGCCGGGGGCTTTTCCTGACCCGCCGACAAATGTGCTGTTCGGCAGTTTCCGCGATGGCGAGGCTCACGCTCTCAGGGCCCGCACATGCCCGATCGTTTTGCCGACAGACTGGCGGCGCTGGGTTCACCCTTCCGGAGGGCCACACGCCGCCTTCGGACAATCTCGTTCGCCAGTTCGAACGCCGGTCCGGACTCAACCTGCCTGCCGACTTTCGGTCATTTCTGGTCCGGCACAGCGGGGTGCGGGGAGATGCGGTCTGCCCCGTCCACTACACCCGAGCCGCGGGCGGACCGAAATGACAGAGCAACCTGAACCCGTAAGGTCAGCATCGGCAACCGACGACGATGTCGTCGCCCCGGTACGCAAGTCCTTGCTAGCCGTAGCCTGCGTCTTGGTCTTTTGCGTTCTGTTGTCGGTCCTCTCGGCGATCGCCTTCGTGGTTCAGGTGCGCTACCGCAATGAGTTCGGAGACCTGTACCGTGACGAGCCGGGAGCGTGGCCGCACCTCATCGCCCATGTGATCCGCTCTGCCGTGTGCGCGGTCCTGGGTTGGCAACTGTGGCGGTACCTAAGGGCGGCCCGCGCCGCGACGCCGGGGGACCACCAGTCCCTGCGGCCGCTCTTCCGTTCCCTCGCGGGGTGGTGGAATGCCCTGGGGGCGAGCGTGATCGTGTTCGTGATCTACGCGGTGTGGGTCGGGTTCCACTTTAGCCCACCCTCCACAAGCCGTTTTCTGTCCCCCCGGTTTAACTCGGAGCCGCCGGAGCAGGCCGCGGCCAAGAATTCCGACTTGCCGAATCCCAGCCCGGAGACGGGCTGTTCGAGGTGTCCGTCGTGGGCACGCCTCGCAAGGTGTACGTTCACCGCGACGCCCTCGTGACCAACAAGGACATCGCCGAGGCGCGGGTCGTGGCGGACGACGGGGAACCGGCCGTGGAAGTGACGTTTGCCCTGCCGGCCCAGCAGCGGATCCGCCAAGCGACGGCCGGCCACCTCGGGAAGCCACTCGCCATCCTGGTGGACGGCGAGGTGATCAATGCCCCAATTGTGCGGTTCCAAATCAGCGACAGCGCGAGGATTTACGGACGCTTCACGCGCGAAGAAGCCGAACGGATTGCTCGCAGCCTTACCGGCCAGAAGTGACGCTCTTCGCCCCGACCGCACGCGATGGTCACGCGATACGATGGTTCTGGTTCTGCACGGCTGATCGTCGCCCTCGTCAATC
>DATJGQ010000783.1:0-3102 GCA_035494815.1 Gemmataceae bacterium | reverse complement strand
TGGAACGGCGGCATGCGCGGCCGAAAAGGCTCGACCGACGAAGGGGGAGTTCGTTCGCCGCTGCTCGTCCGCTGGCCGGGACACATCAGGCCGGGCACGCGGGTCGAGGCGATCGCCGGAGCGATCGATCTGCTGCCGACACTCGCGGAAGTCTGCGGCGTCAACGTCTCCGGCGGGAAGCCGCTCGACGGCAAGAACCTGCTGTCTCTGCTCGTCGGCAAAAACTCCGATTGGCCCGACCGCATGATCTTCTCGCACTGGACCGGCCGGGTCAGCGTGCGGACGCAGCAGTATCGGCTCGACGACACGGGCAAGCTCTATGACATGAAGGCCGATCCGGGACAGAAGCGCGACGTTGCTGCCGATCAGCCGGATATCGCCGCGAAACTCAAACAGGCCGTCGCCGACTGGCGGAAGGAAGTACTGACGAATTACCGAAAAGAGCGGCCCTTCACGGTCGGCTACCGCGAATTCCCGCTGACGCAGCTGCCCGCGCGCGACGGCGTGCCGCACGGCGGCGTCCGCCGCAGCGCCAACGCGCCGAACTGCTCCTACTTCACGAACTGGACGAAACGCGAAGACCGGATCACCTGGGACGTCGATATCGCCACGCCGGGGCGATACGCGGTCGAGGCCTATTACACCTGCCCCGCCGCGGATGTCGGCTCGACGATCGAACTGAGTCTCGGCGAGGCGAAACTCGCTGGTAAGGTTTCGGTCCCGCACGACCCGCCGGCGCGCGGGGCCGAGCACGACCGCGTGCCGCGGGCCGGCGAATCTTATGTCAAGGACTTCAAGCCACTGGCGCTCGGCGAGATCCCGTTGCCGCGGGGTCGCAACTTGCTGACGCTGCGAGCGACCGAGATTCCCGGCAAGCAGGTGATGGAAGTCAGGATGCTGGCATTGACGCTGCTCCCCGACGCCAAGACGGAGGCCCCTCGCTTGCCCCGCGATAACCTGTTGCTTTACACCGGCCCCGACGGCAAACCGCTGCCCGTCAAGACGACCGACGACTGGCTCAATCGCCGCGCGGAGATCCTCCGCGGCATGCAGGCCGTCATGGGCACTTTACCGGGCCGCGAGAAACGCTGCCCGCTGGACATGAAAGTCGAGGAGGAGACCGACTGCGGCAGCTACGTGCGGCGACTGATCAGCTATGCGTCAGAACCGGGTTCGCGGGTGCCGGCGTATCTCTGCGTTCCGAAGGCCGCACTTCAGCCCGGGGCCAAACCTGTTCCCGCGACGTTGTGTCTGCACGGTACCGATAATGTCGTCGGCCACGGCGTCGTGGTCGGTCTCGGCAGTCGCGCCAATCGCGCCTATGCCGCCGAACTCGCGGAACGCGGCTACGTCACGCTGGCCCCGAATTACCCGCTGCTCGCGAAGTATCAGCCCGACGTGAAAGCCCTCGGCTGGGAGAGCGGCACACTCAAGGCGGTCTGGGACAACATGCGCGGGCTGGACCTGCTGGAGTCGTTGCCGTACGTCAAAGCCGGAGCGTTCGGGACGATCGGCCATTCGCTCGGCGGGCACAATTCCGTCTACACGGCGGCGTTCGACGATCGGCTCAAGGTGGTCGTGTCCAGTTGCGGGCTCGATTCATTCCTCGACTACTACAACGGCGACGAGAAAGTCTGGCTGCCGCAAAAGGGCTGGACGCAGACGCGGTACATGCCGCGGCTGGCCGACTATCGCAACCGGCTGACGGAGATCCCGTTCGACTTCCACGAAGTGGTCGGGGCCCTCGTGCCGCGGTCGGTGTTCATCATCGCGCCGAAGAAGGATCATAATTTCCGTGCGGATAGCGTTGATCGTATCGCGGCGGCGGCCGGCAAGGTGTATCAGCTTTACGGCCGGCCCGATCGATTGCGGATCGAGCACCCGGATTGCGAGCACGACTTCCCGAAAGAGATGCGCGACGCCGCGTACGCCTTCATGGACGCGGTTTTGCGTTGAAAGGTGCCGTATGCGCGTGATGCTTTGCGCGGCGGTGGCGCTCGTTACTCCGGCCGCTTACGCTCCCGGCTCGCCTTATTCGCAACTCATGGCTGTCTCCGGACCGGCGCCCGCCATACCGGCGGCGGCATTTGATTTCGTCGATCATGCCAAGCTTCCCGACCGGGCAAAGGTACTTTCAGCGGCGAAGGCGGCAAACGGCCGGGTCTGGGTCGTGACCGACAAGGGCGCGTTCGTGTCAGAAGCCGGCGGGTACGCGCCGCTGAAATTCGCACCGCAGAAACTCGAACCGGGACAACCCGCGGTGCCGGCGGAGGCGAAGATCGTCGCGGTCGCTGCCGACCGTATTGGGCATGTCTGGGCGGCGACCGATCGCGGGTTGTTCGTCACGAACGGCGACCAGTGGTACTCGCGGCTCGCGCGCCAGGACGGCGTGCCGTTCGAGGAGATGACTTGCCTGCACCTCGCCGCGAACGGCGACCTCTGGGGCGGCACGACGCAAGGTGCCTGGCGACTCCGCGACGGCCAATTCCGCTACTTCTGGGGCAAACGCTGGCTTCCCGGCAACCACGTCCGCGCGATTTGGACCGATAGTCAAGGAAAAGCCTGGTTCGACACCGAAGGCGGCGTCGGCGGCATCGAGGAACGGCCGATGACGCTGGCGAAAAAGGCCGCCCACTTCGATCAAATCACCCAAGACCGTCACATGCGCCGCGGCTTCATCAGCCACATCCATTTGCAAACGCCGGGCGATCCGACCAAAGGCTACCGCTTCATGATCAGCGACAACGATGGCCTGTGGAACGCGATCTATGTCGGCGCGATGTCGTTCCGCTACGCCGCGACCCGCGACCCCATCGCCCGCAAGCAGGCCCGCGAAGCGCTTGAGGCGATGCTCGACCTGGAACGCCTCACCGGCATCCCCGGCTACCCGGCCCGCGCGGTCGCGACCGACGACGAACTCAATAAGGGGATCGACGGCGTCAATCTCGAAGAGCACGTCCGTGTGCCCGGGGAGACGGACAAGATCTGGTCCCGCTCGCCGGTCGATCCAGCGGCCTGGTGCAAGGGCGACACCAGCAGCGACGAGATGGACGGCCACTATTTCGCCTGGTACGTCTATCACGACCTCGTCGCCGACGCCGC
>DATJGQ010000782.1:0-5256 GCA_035494815.1 Gemmataceae bacterium | reverse complement strand
CCGAACGGCGGCAGCGTCTGAGATACCGCGGCAATTGGCGAGAGCAAGTCATGAAGATCGATTGCCGTCGCGCCGTCCTGACAATCGGGTTATGCACCATGGTCGCTGTCGCCGGAACGACGCAGGTGTGACCGTTCGACGTGCAATTCATTTCGAACAAGTGTCAAGCGGATTGCTCAGTGTCAAGCTAGAATACCGCTCGCCAGCCGATCTTCGGGGAGCCGCTCTGATGAGACACGTTGCCGCGGTCATGGTGTGTCTGTCGTTCGCCATTCTCACACTTGCACAAGACGCGAAATGGGAGCCGCCGGCGGCGCCCGAGGGGTGGAAGGCCGTCGCCGGGCATGACGGACGGTATCGCGTCGCGTTCCCCTCGAACTACAGATCCTTCGGCACCCGCGATCGGACGATCAAAACAGGGTTGCGGACTCTGTTTAAGTACACCTACGCCACGTCGCGCGACGGGATCATGTTCGACTCCGGCTCGGCCACGCTCTCGGCGGCCGAATTGCGGAACAAGACCATCGATCAGGCGCTGGACGCCTTCATCGCGCTGGAGAAGGGGGAGCGGTTTACCATCTCCGATCCCAAGGAGGTGACGTTCGCCGGCAACAAGGCCCGGGAGTACCGGTTGACGAACGACAAGGTGTCGCGGCGGCTGGTGGTGTTCGGCGTCACGCCGCGAATCTTCGTGGTGGAAGTGGCCTCGCCGGACGCGAGCAAACTAGACGGAGAGGCGGCCGAAACTTTCTTCAAGTCGTTCGTGCTGGTGCCGGAGGCGGTCGTCAAGGCGTCGGTCAAGGAGAAGGAGCGGACGGAGAAGCCGGGGCTAACCGATCAGGAGAGCCTGGCGAAGTACGGGGCGAAGTGGACGAAAGACCTCAAGGAGATGACGGCGCCGGACGCCCCCGCCGTCGGCGTGATCCGGGGCCGCGAGTTCAAGCCCGATTCCGTGACGCTGGAGCGGACCGGCCGGCTGACCCTCCGACAGGGGAGCGGAAAGGTTCCGGACGTGGAGGTCGAACTGGTGTTCGTCGTAAAGCCTAGAGAGACGGCCGAGAATCGGACGATCGAGGTCGGCGAGGGGCGACGGCCGCAATTCACCCCGCTCGTCCGCCTGACCACGCTGCAAGAGGGCAAGAAATCGCCTACGCCGGAGTCGTTCCCGTGGGACTACTCGATGAAGCTGACGCTCGGGGCGAAGAACAAGGACGGGACCGTCCCAGGTACCATTTTTCTGTGCACGCCCGACGCGGCCCACTCGTTCCTCGCCGGGAAATTCACGGCGAAGGAGAAGTAATCGTGATCTGGCGGCGTCTGCAGGCGTGGGTGCTCGGGCTCGTGGGCGCGACGGAGATCCTCGCCTTTCCGGCGGTCCTCGTGCCGCAGTCTTCGATGGCGACGATCCACGACTGGCTGGGCGTCGGGGAGATGCCGCGGGCGCCGGTGTTCGATTCGCTGATGCGGCGGGTGGCGTTCACGTACGGGCTGCACGGGGTGGCGCTGTTGTTCATCGCCTCGGACGTCGTCCGCTACCGCCCGCTGGTGGTCCTGACCGCGGTCGGGTATCTGGCGAGCGGGCTTGCGTTCATCGCGATCGACGTCGCGAACGGCATGCCGTGGTGGTGGGTCGCGAACATCGGCGGCTGCTGTCTGCTCATTGGGGTAGTCCTACTCGCGCTCATGGCGGTCGAACGCAATACCGGCGAGAAAGCGAAATGAGCTTTGAGTTCGACGCGCAGCGTTACCAGCAAGCGTCGGCCCACCAGCAGGAGTGGGGTCGGCGGTTGATCGCCGCCGGCAACACCTGGATGCCGCGACAGGAGAGCGATTTCGCGGGGAGGTCATCGACCGCATGACCCGGCGAGCGCGTGAGGCCGACGGCCGCTACTTCGAGACGTTCCGCCGCATCAACGTTCTGGCCCGCAGGTGAGATCGACCGGTTCGTATCGAGCGCCACATCGCCGCCATGTTGCGATCCTGATTACCTCCCAGCGAAATGGCGGAAGTTTTGCTCGGCCAATCGGGGCTATACCTTGTGAGCCGCTGACGGGCAAAAGGGTGGCCGACGATGGGCGCGACCAGTTGGTGATATTACACCCCGCGTCGCGCGGACACCGAGGAGGCGTTGCAGCGACTGCGGGCGGACGTGTTCGCGCGCGGCGAGTACGTCGATCCGTGCGGCGGCATGGGAGACCGTCTGCGGCAGATGTACCGGCGTTTCGGCGAGGATCCCGACTCCCCGGCCGCACGGAGGCGGATCGGCGACGGGCGGCGTCTGCAACGCGCGATCGATACCGGCGACGTGAGCGGCTTGCCGTCGGGGGAACGCGACGTTGCCCGGCGCATCCGCGAGTTCGGTCGGATCGCTCGACTCATGGGCGCCAACGTCCCGACGCCGGGCCGGCGGCCAGGCTCCATCGAGGAGCTCCTCGAGCTGGCCGAGGAATCGGGCACGCATTTCTTCCGGCCGTAATCGATACACTTCGATTTGACGCGGTTGTACCGAAGCGACCGCCACATCGACTACGGTAAGACACCGGAGAAATGCGATGGCCGGGATTGGTCCGCTTCTGCGTCCCGAGTTGGAAGAGTTGATCCGGGAGAAACGCTGGGCCGTACTCCGCGACGCCCTCGCCAACTTCGACCCATCCGACGTCGCGGAAATCCTTGTCGAGGTCCCGGACCGTGACGACGCGGCGATCTTCCGTACGTTGCCCCGCGAGCAAGCCGGACACGTCTTCGCCTACCTGCCGAGCGACCACCAGGAAAACTTGCTTCGCTCGCTGACCAACGACCAGATGCGGGCGGTCCTGGAAGGGATGACGCCCGATGACCAGGCACGGCTGCTCGAGGAGCTTCCCGCCGTCGTGACGCGGCGGATCGTCGAGGCGCTTCCGCCGGACGAACTGCGGGCCGCCCGCGACCTGCTCGGCTACCCGAGCGAGACGGCCGGCCGTTACATGACGCCGAAGTATGTCGCCCTGCGGCCGGACATGACAGCGCGAGAGGCGCTCGAGCACGTCCGCCGCACCGGCCGCGGCAAGGAGACGCTCAACATCCTCTATGTCGTCGGCGCCGACGGCAAGCTCCTGGAGGAGGTTCGGCTCGGGTCGCTGGTACTGGCCGACCCGGACACGAAAGTCTCCGACGTCGAGGATCGGCCGCTGGTGGCGATCCCGGCGACGGCGGACCGTGAAGAGGCCGTCCGCATGTTCCGCAAGTACGACCGGGCCGCCCTTCCGGTCATCGATCGCAACGGTCACATGCTCGGCATCATCACCGCGGACGACGTGCTGGACGTCGCCGAGCGCGAGGCGACCGAGGACATCCAGAAGATCGGCGGCATGGAGGCGCTGGACGCGCCGTACCTGGACGTCAGCTTCCTCCGAATGGTTTGGAAGCGCGGCGGCTGGCTGTCGGTGCTGTTCCTGGGGGAAATGCTCACCGCGACCGCGATGGGGTACTTCCAGACGGAGCTCGAAAGGGCCGTCGTCCTGGCCATGTTCGTACCGTTGATCATCTCCAGCGGCGGCAACTCTGGCTCGCAGGCGGCGACGCTGGTCGTGCGGTCGCTCGCGCTGTCGGAGCTGCGACTGGGCGACTGGTGGCGGGTGTTACTGCGGGAGCTGCGCTCCGGATTGTCGCTGGGGGCGTGGCTAGGGTCGATCGGCTTTTTGCGCATCTGGCTGTGGCAGCATTTGGGACTCTACGACTACGGTCCGCATTATCTGTTGGTGGGAGTGACCGTTTGGCTGAGCTTGGTCGGGGTCGTCCTGTTCGGCTCGGTGGCCGGGAGCATGCTGCCGTTCCTGCTCCGCCGCCTGGGGTTCGACCCGGCGACGAGTTCGGCCCCGTTCGTGGCGACGCTCGTGGACGTGACCGGGCTGGTCATTTACTTCTCTGCCGCGGCGCTCGTGCTCAGCGGGACGATCCTCTAAGGGCGTAGCGGCCGGTACTGAAAGGCGCCGACGTCCGCGGGCCGATCTGCCGGGCGCGCCGCGCCGGAGCGATCGACCTTGGCCTCCGCATGGTCGGGCGCACGTCCGCCGCCGGACAGGGGAATCGCTGCGCTAAGACGGTAATCTCCCTTCGACGGGTCGACAAAGCCCGCAGCAGCCGCGGCGCGGTTCGACGCGTCACTCGCCTGTCGCGGCTTCTCGCCGAGGAACAGGCAGGCCAGCACGCGAAGGTCCGGGGACGGCCGCTGTTCTTGGAAGGCCCCGTGCCCCCCGCTGGTCGCACGGCCGAATGTGCAGTGGACCATGTGCAGGTGTGGAATGCGGTCCTCGTAGCGGCAGTGCGTGTCGTTGTCGTAGAGCACGCAATTGGTCACGCGGACGTGGGCCGGCCCGCGGAGGCGCAGGCCGATCACGGAGTCGTGGATCGTGCACCGGTCGATGACCGCCTCGCAGGCCTCCTTGATGTTGAACGCGGCCGCATTGCCGATCGGGCCGCGGAAGCCGTACACGTCGCAGTCGCGGATGGTGATGTGCGGCCGGCCCGTGCCCGGGCACTTCGTGTCGATCGCGTTTTCGGACGTGTAGCCCCCCGGCGGGAATCCGGGGTGCGGGTAGCGGTCGTCCGCGGCGACCTTGCCGCCGGAGAGTGTGCAACCTTCCACCAGAATGTTGTCCCACGCCTTGCGGTTCGGGTCGACCTGCACGCAGTCGCCGGAGACGAGGTCGATGATGCATTTGCGGACGACCATGTCGTGGCTGTGCGTGAAGCGGATGCCGTGCGAGTCGAACCGCTCCCCGTCCCGCGTGGACAGGCAGTGGTGGATGAAGCAGTCCTCGACGAGGCCGTCCGATGAGTCGAAGAATTGCAACCCGTCGCCGCCGCCCTTCCCGTCGACCGACCCCGGTCGGCGAATCTCGCAGCCGATGAAGCGGATGTCTCGGCCGGCTGCGCGGACGCAGGTGCAGTTGCCGTATTCGCTGTCGAAGACGAGGCCCTCGAACCGCAGGAATGAGCCGTCGATCCGCGCCGCCTGACCCTTGCGAGTGAAGATGGCCTTGCGGGCGTGTTCGGCTTTGATGGCGATCGGCTTCTCCGGTCCTTGGCCGCTCGTTTTCACGAGCAACGGCTCGCGGTAGGTCCCGTCGGCGATGAGGATCGTATCGCCCGGGCGGATGTGGGCAAGCGCGCGGGCCAGTTCGGCGTCGCTGCCGGCGCGAAGGGTCCGCGGCGCATCGGCCGGTGCCTCAGGCGAAATCGTTAGCAGGAGGCTCAAGGCGACGACCACGGCGACGC
>DATJGQ010000781.1:0-10918 GCA_035494815.1 Gemmataceae bacterium | reverse complement strand
CTCGACGGACCGATTCGCTGCTCGCAATGCCAGAAATCGTTCCGTGCCAAGCCCAAAATCGAGCGGGCGCCGAAGAAAGATCCGTCGGCGAGCGAAACGCAGCCGGCGCGGACCGCGTCGCCGGCCCTCACGCCGGCCGATCAACCCGTGACGCCGCGACCCGAGCCGAGCGCGGCAGTGTCTCCGAGCAAGGAGAGTGCTGCAAGCGTTCCCCTCGCTCTGCTCACGTCACTGCCTCAGGAAAAAAAAACCGGCCAAGTCCGGCGCATGATCGGCCTTTGTCTCCTCCTCGTGGCGATCGCGGTCGGCGGCTTTTTCTATCGGGAGGTGCTCGCGGGCTGGTCGCGGTTCGCGGACCTGTTCGCCGATCATTCGTCAACGGACACCGCCGACAACACGCTGCCGGCCAAATCGCCACGCTACCCCGCGAAAACGACGCCGGTAAAAGCCGCCGCCCCCTTTCCGCGCCGCCTTCTCGCGATCGGCGTTGGGAACTACATGTATGCCGAACCGGTGAACCTTGGAAAAAGCGCCCGCGGCATCAAAGCCGTGGTCGATCGGCTGGCCAGTCAACTGCGCGTGCCCGATGATCAGGTTTACGTCGTCTGCGACGCGGTCCCGGCGTCGCCGCCGCCGACGAAGGCGGTCATCGAACAGGCCGTCGGGCGCTTCCAGAGCACCAGTCGGCCACAGGATCGAGTGATGCTGCTGTTCACCGGCCATGCCGTCGAACTCGACGGCCAGCCATACCTGGTCCCGCTCGAAGGGGACTTGACGGTCAAGGAGTCGCTGCTTCCCGCCGAGTGGCTCCTAAATCAATTGGCGTCGTGTCCGGCGCGGCAGAAGATTTTGGTGATCGACGTGTGCCGGCGCGACCCCTCGCGGGGCGAAGATTCGCCCGGCGCGGCGCCAATGCGGCCGAAGCTCGACGCCTTGCTCAAGGACCCGCCGGCCGGGGTGCAGGTCTGGTCGGCGTGCGTTGCCGGACAGCACTCGTACGAGTTGGATCAGGTCACGCTCGATTCTTCGCTAGTGCAGGGCTCGGTGTTCTTGAGCCTGCTGGCGACATCCTCTCGCGAAGGCGGCCGAGTGCCCAAGCCCGAAGACGCTCTGCCCATCGAGCCGCTCAGCAAACAGGTCGATCCGGAAGTGAAAAAGCTGGTCAAGAGCCATGCGAAGGCCGAGCAGACGCCGCGATTGGCCGGCGCGGAACCTGCGGGCGGTGTGGCCTACGATGCCAATCAATCGCCGCCGCCACGGTTCGACTTGGTAAGGCCCATCGCACTCGCCCCCGGCGCCGCCCCCTTCGCGGAGGTGCAAGCGATCTTCCGGGAGGTTGCCGTCCCGCCCCTTCATCTGGAGATGGGGCACGGACGCGTGGGGGAGACTCCCGAGCAACAGGCCGGCCGGTTGGCAACGATTTTCCCATTCGCGGCCGAGCGGCTCAAGCCATACGCATCCGGCGTCGGCCCGGCGAAAGCGCCGTTACGTGCGGCCGTGGTCAAGACGGTCGAATCCCTCGACCGGCAAGGACGGCTCAGTCGCGTCAAAGTCTCCGGCAAGGAAGAGCCGATCAAAGACCCGACGCTCGAAATCAAGGCCGGCACGACCGAGGCTCTTAAGAAGAGCCTTTCCGAATCGCAAAAAGGCGGGCCGGCCGTCCAGATTGTCGAGCTGACGGACCTGCTGGAAGAAATGGAGAAGGTCGGGGAGAAGCGCGGCGAGGAGCCGTCCAAACGCTGGCAGGCGCATTACGACTACGTGCTGGCGGAACTCAAGTCCCGGCTGGCACTCGTGCACGAGTACAACACGATGCTCGCCAAAGTGAAACGGGACGAGCTCCCGAGCCTCGACCCGAAATCGCACCGCGGTTGGCGACTGGTCCCCCAGGAGAAGTTGCAAAGCCCAAAGGAGGTCAAGGATTTCGCCGCAGATGCGAAGAAAATCTACGCCAAGCTCATCAGGGAGAACCCCGGCACGCCGTGGGAAGTGCTGGCGAAGCGCGGCCTGATGACGCCGCTCGGGCTGGCCTGGGTGCCCGTGCCGAAATAGCAGCTCGAGCCGCGCCGGACCGGTTCCATCCGCCTACTGCGTGAGAATCACTTTCCAGAAGACGAACCCGACGACGGCCGACAAGACCACGGCGACGAACGCGAGCCACGGTTTCGCCGGGGCTGGGGCGGGCTGCGGCTGCGGCGGCTGTGGTTGCGCCTGTGGAACGGTCATCCCCGACGTGCGAGAAACCGCCGTGGCGTAAACGTTGTGCACGGAGGTATGGGATGCCCCACTCGCCAAGAGGTTCGCGTACGGATTGGAATCGCCGGAGGTGTTGGGCCGCGCCACAGCGGCGGCCGGCGACGGGTCCGCGTACTTCGGCGTCGCGGCCGGCGTGCGATATGCGGGCAGGACGTCGCCGGACGCGGTAAGTCCCATGGGATTCGGAGCGGGTATCACCGGCCGGAGCGTCGACTTCGTCTCGCCGTTTCGCGCGCTCGGAGTCGACGAGCGAGGCGTGTTCGGTCGACCGGCGGTGACCGTGGAACTGGATCCGGACGGTCCCATTGCGGCCGGGCTCAGCCGCGGCAATTCTTCGGTCGACGGCGGCGGGATCGGTACCTGCGTATACGGCGCCAGCGCGACGGCGATCTCCGACGGCGTTTGGTAGCGCTCCTCGCGATCCTTCATCATCATCTTCTCGAGGACGGCCGCGACCCCTTCCGGCACTTCGCGCCGCAATGAGCGAACCGGCTCGGGGTTCCGCGTCTGGTGAGCGATCAGCTTCTGCGCGACCGTCCCGCCCGCGAACGGCGGCTGTCCGGTAAGCATGAAGTAGAAAGTCGCTCCGAGGCTGTAGATGTCGGCCCGGACGTCGACGCCGTGGCTGTCCGTCGCCTGTTCGGGCGAAAGGTAATCCGCGGTGCCGAGCACCGTCTCGTCGTACTTCTTCGTTAGGACGTCTTCCTCGTCGTTGAAGAACCGGGCGAGGCCCATGTCGAGGACTTTCACCAGCCCGGAGCGGTCGACGAGAATGTTCCCCGGCTTGATGTCGCGATGGACGATGCTCTTGACCTCGTGAGCATATTGCAGCCCGTCCGCGGCCTGGGCGACATAATGGCACGCCCGGAGCGGGTCCATCGGCCCGGTGCGGCGGACGATTTCCTGGAGGCTCAGCCCGTCCACGTACTCCATCACCAGGAAATGCAGCGTCTCGTCCTGGTCGATGTCGAAGGCGCGGACGAGATTGGGGTGGTCGAGTTCGGCGACGACGCGGGCCTCGCGGTAAAACCGCTCCAGTGACGCCGGGTCGTCCGCCTTCGCGGACGGCAACACCTTCACGGCGACGCGGCGGCGCATGTGCTTGTGTTCGCAGAGGAACACCTGCCCCATGCCGCCGATCCCCAGCCGCTCGAGCACCTTGTACTTGCCGATGGTGAACCGCTTCCACTTCCCGAGGAGGAATTGCTCGGCCTGGAAGTACGTGAGGATCCCGTCGTGAACGAGTCGCGTGGCGAACGGTTTGGGTTCGGTGAAGACGGTCGCGCGTTCGGCCAAGCCCTGCAGATACGTCGTCAGCCGCGGCGCTTCGATGACACCGCTCTTCTGAATCAGTTCCACGAGTTCGGTGGCAGTCGTGGGTGCTGGCATCTGCAGCCTTTCGCGTCCCCGTCGGGCGAACGGATGATCATGCGAGGCCTGAGAGGCCCTCGTGTCGAGCCCGGCCTCTATGCGTTCGCCCCAAACATGGGCGCAATATGACCTTTGCCCGGCTTGGTTCGCTGCACAAACCTAGGTCACGATTCGTCGGCGGACAATTCGGAATTTGCGGCCGAGACAGAATTTGCGCGGCGACAAACCAGCTGTCAAGAGCCGATGATTTCGAGCTGGCCGATATCTTCTAACTCGATTTGTGGCCGGCCCATATACGACGTAACGGTCCCGGTGACGCGGAGAGACTTGTTCTCGAAGTGCTGAACGATGTTCGTAACCCCGTTCGCTTTCAGCTGGCTAAGGACCTTATCCGTAAAGGTCACGGTGAAATTGGCCTGGTCCCGGTAGTCACGGAGCGAATTCAGGAAGTAACGCTCTGCGGTGGAAGCCTTTCCGACGTATTTCACTTGGAATTCAACCACCACTCGCTGGTTGGCATACTTGCCGGCGTCTTCCGGCTTAATGGCTATGGGCGTGCCCTGGACGACGGGGGTCGGAGTGGGCGTGACGGCTTTTCGTTGTTGTTGAGCGACGACCGGAGCGGCGGGAGCCCCGGACGGCTTATGGCGGAAAATCGACCAGACCAGCATGGCGACGACCGCAATGCCCACTACGGTGCCCGCGCCCAGACTGATCCACAGTACCGTCCGCGATTGCGGCTCCGGGGGCGGCGGCAGCGGGGTGATGCGGACGGAAGCGGGCTTCACTGTCGCGGGAGGCTTTGATTTCGGCGCGGCCGACCGCTGTGATTCGTCGCGGGTTCGGCCGTCCAGGGGCCGCGTGTCGCGCACCGCCTCGCGCGACGACACCGGCGTATCGTTCACGGTGCGTGCGCCGTTCGACGCCGGGGACGACATAATTCGCGAAGGAGTTGACGGCGGCACGAACGGCTTGGCGTTTTGCGACCACGGCTTGAGCGCCGCCGGACTGAATCGGGGCATCTCGTCCTCGGGCGGCGGCTGAATCGGCGTCGCGGTATGCGGGGCGAGCGCCTCCGCCAACTCCGCGGGCGTCCGGTACCGGTCGGCGGCCGCTTTCGACATCAGCTTTTCGATGATCGCGTTGACTGCGGGCGGCACGTCCGGCCGCTTCTCGAGGATCGACTGCGGCACTTTGGTCTGATGCCAAATCAGCTTTTGCGTGATCGTGCCTTCCTGAAACGGCGCCCGGCCGGTCACCAGGAAATAGAAGGTCGCGCCGAGGCTGTACAAGTCCGAACGGATGTCGACCTGGTTGTTGATCGCCTGCTCGGGGGCGAGGTAATCGGCGGTGCCCAGCACGCTGCCTTCGTCGTATTTCTCGGTCAAATTGTCCTTGTGGACGTTGAAGAACCGGGCCAGGCCCAGGTCGAGGATCTTAATCGTGCCGCCGCGGTCGACGAGCAGGTTGCCGGGTTTGATGTCGCGGTGGACGAGGCCGGCCTCGTGGGCGTGTTGCAGGCCGAGGGCCGCCTGCCGGATGTAGTGGGCGGCCCGCGTCACGTCCATCGGCCCGTGCTTGGCGACGATCTCCTGCAGGCTGCTGCCCTCGACGAACTCCATGACGAGGAAGTGCAGGTCGCCTTCGTGGTCGATGTCGTAGGAATGGACGATGTTCTCATGCTTCAGTTGACCGGCGGCGCGGGCTTCGCGATAGAACCGCTCCAGGGCCGAGCTGTCGCCCTGGAGCTTGTCGATCGGTAGCACCTTCAGTGCGACGAGCCGCCGCATGAAGATGTGTTCGCACAGGTACACCGCCCCCATGCCGCCGACGCCGAGGATTTCCAGGAGCTTATACTTGCCGGCGATCAGGAACCGCCGCCACTTGCCTTGAAGGATTTGTTTCGCCTGGAAAGTGGTGAGCAGCCCGTCGCGGATCATCTGTTGGGCGATCGCTTGCGGGCGGTCGCGCGGCGTGCCGGATTCAGACAGGGAGCGCTCGAAGGCCGTGAGGCGCTCGCCGTCGATCAGTTCGCTTTTGCGCACCAGGTCGATGAAGTCGCTGGTGCTCGCTGGCGCCGGCATCGGGAACCTGCCTTGTCCGCGGTTCGTCATCCGTCGTCCGTGGTAAAGATAGGACGTGAAAATCCTTCTTGCCACGCAGATAGGACGACTGGCCACTGCCCCCTTGAAGTGTGGCTGTTTATCGCCCGCTTCGCAAGGGGGTTACGCACGAAATCTGCAAGAAATGGGCCGTGCGGCGGCCTATGAGAGGGCGGTCTGCAGGTCGGTCCGCAGATCCGCGACGTCCTCAATGCCGACGCTCAGCCGGACCAGTCCCTCGTCGACGCCGCGGGCAAGCCGGACTTCGGCGGGGATGCTCGCGTGGGTCATCGTCGCCGGGTGGCAGACCAGCGATTCGACGCCGCCGAGGCTCTCCGCGAGGCTGAACAAGCGGGTCCGCGACATGAACCGCTTGGCCGCGTCGGGGCCGCCGCGGAGCCGGATGCTGATCATGCCGCCGAAATCGCGCATTTGCCGGGCCGCGAGTGCATGGCCCGGGTGCGACGTCAGTCCCGGGAAGTAGACGCGCTCGACGGCCGGATGGCGTTCCAGCCAGCCCGCCAGGTCGCGGGCGTTCGCACAATGGCGTTCCATGCGAACGGCGAGCGTTTTGAGCCCGCGCAGCGTCAGGTACGCGTCGAACGGCCCGGGCACGCCGCCGGCCGCGTTTTGGTAAAACTTGATCGGCTCGAGCAGCTCACGGCCGCCGATGACGGCGCCGCCGACCACGTCCGAATGCCCGCCCAGGTACTTGGTCGTGCTGTGGACGACGATGTCCGCCCCGAGCGCGATCGGCTGTTGCAGGTACGGCGAGGCGAACGTGTTGTCGACTGCCAGCCGCGCGCCGCCTCCGTGAGCGAGTTTGGCAATCGCGGCAATGTCGAGCACTTGCAACAGCGGGTTGGTGGGCGTTTCGATCCAGACCATCTTCGTCGCCGGCGTGACGATCTTTTCGAAGCCGGCGGGCGTTGGGTCGTCCGTGTAGCGAGCAATAAGTCCCCAAGGCTTGAAGACGCGCTCGAGCAGCCGGAAAGTCCCGCCGTAAAGATCCGCCGCGGCGGCGACTTCGTCGCCGGGACGCAGGATCGAAAACACGGCGGTCGTCGCGGCGAGTCCGGACGCGAACGCGAGCCCGCGCTCTCCGCCTTCCAGGGCCGCGAGACACGTTTCCAGCGCCGTGCGAGTCGGGTTGCCGCTGCGCGAATACTCGTAGCCCTTATGCTCGCCGACCGCGGCTTGCGTGTAGGTCGAAGTCGCATAGATCGGGACGATGGTCGCGCCAGTCGCCGGGTCGGGGTCCTGGCCGGCGTGGATTGCGCGCGTCGCAAAACCGTATTCCTTCTCGGTGGCCATCTCTCGCGTCCTTTTTTCAGCCGCTTCCGGCTAACTCTTCGCCCTCATCTTGTTCTGCCAATACTGCACCAAATCGATCCGCGTCACAATATCGACCACCTTCCCGTCCGCTGTCGCCAACACGCCGGAGTGTCCCGCCATGAGCATGCGATACGCTTCGTCGAGGTGAGTATTCATGTCGAGCGTCGGCAGCGGTCTCGCCATGACTTCGCCGACGCTGACCTTGTCCGGATCGCGGCCGTCGTGCAAGACACGGGCGAGCGTCACTTCCTGCACCGACCCGACCGGCTTACCGTCCGCGAGCACCGGCACCTGGGAAATGCCGCGGGCTTGGACCAATTCGATGGTAGATGCGACGCTGGATTCCGGTGTGGTTGTTACCAGTTCCCGTCGGCCGCGGGTCTTCAGAAGGTCGGCGATCGAAAAAGCGGGTTCGTCTGTCTTGGTCAGATGATTCTCGGTCAGCCACTGGTCGTCGTAAAACTTGCTCAAGTAGTTGCGGCCGGTATCGCAGCCAAGTGCGACGACCAATTGGTCCCCGCTGAGCCGCCGGGAGTATTTGAGGGCGGCGGCGACGTTGGTGCCGCTCGACCCGCCGAGCAACAAGCCTTCGCGGCGTGCCATCTCGCGGGCGACATGGAACGACTCGGCGTCGCTCACCCGCACCCAGTCGTCCACGACCTGGCTGTTGAAAGTCTTGGGCACGTAGTCCTCGCCGATCCCTTCAACCTTCCACGGCTTGCCGCTGCCGCCGGAGAGCACTGACCCTTCCGGGTCGGCGCCGATGATCCGCACGTCCGGGTTCTGTTCTTTCAAATACCGGCCGACCCCCGTCACGCTGCCGCCGGTGCCCACGCCGGCGACGAAGACGGTCACTCGCCCTTCGGTCTGCTGCCAGATTTCCGGACCGGTCATGCGATAGTGCACCTCCGGATTGGCCATGTTCGTGAACTGGTTCGGCCGCCAGGCACCGGGGATTTCGCGGGCCAACCGGTCAGCGACGCCGTTGTAACTTTCCGGCGAATCGGGCGCGACGCTCGTCGGCGTGATGACGACCTCGGCCCCGTACGCCTTGAGTAGGCTGATCTTCTCCGCGCTCATCTTGTCGGGCAGGACGAAGATGCAGCGGTAACTCTTGACGGCCGCGACCATCGCGAGCCCCACGCCGGTGTTGCCGGCGGTCGCCTCGATGATCGTGCCGCCGGGCCGCAGGTGGCCGCGCCGCTCCGCCTCGGCGATCATCGCCACGGCGACGCGATCCTTGACGCTCCCGCCGGGGTTCATCGCCTCGACTTTGACATACACCGGAATAGCCAGGCCCTGACCGACCTGGCGAAGGCGGACGAGCGGCGTCCGGCCGATGGATTGCAGAATGGTCTCGTGCATGACAGGCGTCCTAGGTTCGCGTGCGACCGCCCGATATCGGCATTCTTTCGGCCGGCGGACGGTCCTGCAAGGCGAGTCTGGGGGGTCGGAAGTGGCACGCCGGTTGCATCTTCTAAAAAGAGGTGCCCGACGTTTCTCAAAAAAGGAGGACGTAGCTAATGGCGGATAACATCAATCGCAAGATCGACAATGCGGCCGACAAGGCCAAGGATTTCGTGGACAAGTCGAAGGACAAGGCGGAGGAGATGAAGGAGAAGGCCGGCGACCGGGTTAAGGAAGCCGGAACGAAGGTCGGCAATACGGTGAAGGAGGTGGGTCGGAAGATCAAAGACGCGACTCACTAATCGAAAACTCCGCCCCGTAACGCCGGCGGCACCGCAATCCGGGGCCGCCGGCGTTTTTTTGTCCCCTCCGCGGTTTGCCGCCGGTGGTATAAATCTCTCATGCAGGTGGTGCTCATTCCCGGGGACGGGATCGGTCCGGAAGTGACGGAAGCGGCCAAGGCGGTCGTCGCGGCGGCGGGCGTCGCCGTCGACTGGATCGTCGCGCCCGCGGGTGCCGACTGTGTTGCCCAGTTCGGCGACCCGCTCCCGGAATCGACGCTGGACCTTATCCGCCGATATCGCGTCGCCCTGAAAGGGCCGTGTACGACGCCCGTGGGAAAAGGTTTCCGTTCGATTAACGTGCGGATGCGGCAGGGCCTCGATCTGTACGCGAGCGTCCGCCCGGTCAAGACGCTGCCCGGTGTGAAGAGTCCCTATGCGGGCGTGGACCTCGTCGTCGTCCGGGAGAACACGGAGGGACTGTACTCGGGGCAGGAACATGTCGTCGTCCCCGGCGTCGTCGAAAGTCTGCGGATCGTGACCCGACCGGCCGCCGAACGAATCGTGCGATTCGCCTTCGAACTGGCGCGTCGCGAAGGCCGACGGCGGGTGACGTTTTGCCACAAGGCGGATGTCCTGCGGATGAGCGACGGCCTATTCCTCGAATGCGCCCGCCAGGTCGCGGACGAGTTCCCGTTCATCGACTTCGAAGAACGGCGGATCGACAACCTCTGCATGGAACTGGTGCTCCACCCCGAACGCTTCGACGTGTTGGTAACGGAAAACCTGTTCGGCGACGTGATCAGCGACCTGTGCGCGGGCCTGGTCGGGGGATTAGGTCTAGTTCCGGGGGCGAATATCGGCGCCCGCTACGCCGTCTTCGAGGCGGTCCACGGCAGCGCCCCCGACATCGCCGGCAAAGGATTGGCCAACCCGATCGCGGTCATCCGGTCGACGGCGCTCTTGCTCGATCACATCGGGCAGCGCGAGGCCGGCAAGCGGATCGAGCGGGCCGTGCGGCGGACGTTGACCGAGGGGGTGGGCCTCACCCGCGACCTCGGCGGCGACGGGACGACGGCGACGATCACGGAGCGGATCATCGCCAACTTGCCTCCGAAGACGCAAAGCACCGAGCGGTCATGAAAACGGTCGTCTTCATCCAGGGCGGCGGCGCCGGCTTCGATCAGGAGAAGGCGGTCCGCCGCATCATCGCCGCAGCGGGCGTAGAATTTGACTGGCAGGTCTTTCTCGCCGGTCAGGCCGCGCTCGACGAGGGACTGGCGGCTTTACCGGCGCCGATGTTTGACGCCGTTCGCGCCGCCGGCGTGGCGCTCAAGACGAAGTTGCTGCATCCGCCGCGCGTGACCGAAAACTTCAACATTCATTTTCGCCACGACCTCGGTCTGTTCGCGTCGGTCCGGCCGCTGAAAAACCTCGCCGGTCTGCCGGGGCGGTTCGAGAACCTGAACATCCTCCTCGTCCGCGAAATCACCGAAGATCTCTACACAGCGATCGAGCACGAGATCGTCCCGGGAGTGGTGCAGAGCCTCAAAGTCGTGACGGAGGCGGCGTGCCTGCGGTTCTTCCGCTTCGGCTTCGAACTGGCCCGCAAGCAGGGCCGCAAAACAATTCACTGTATCCACAAAGCCAACATTCTGAAATTGGCGGACGGCCTATTCCTGGAGTGCTTTCGCCGAGTCGCTGCGGCGTTTCCGGATATTCAGCCGAGAGAAATGATCGTCGATAACGCCTGTATGCAACTGGCCAGCCGGCCGCATCAGTTCGAGGTGCTCGTCGCCGGGAACCTGTACGGCGACCTGCTCAGCGACCTCGGGGCCGGGCTCATCGGCGGCATCAGCGCGACGGGAGCCATTAGCTATGGTGACGGCGTTCGTGTCTATGAGGCGATCCACGGCGGGCTGGTCGAAGTGATCGGTAAGGATCGGGCGAATCCGCTGCCCCTCTTGAGCCCAGCGACCGAAATGCTCTCAGATCTCGGGCACGCGGATGCGGCTCACCGGATTTGTCGGGCGGTCGAAATCGTACTGAGGGCTGGGCGTCCTCGGACGCCGGATCTCGGGGGCGACGACAGCACGCAGGCGATGGCGGACGCGATCATCGACGAGCTGCATTGATCGTGACGCCGCGACCCGAGTCTTGGGGGGG
>DATJGQ010000780.1:0-3056 GCA_035494815.1 Gemmataceae bacterium | reverse complement strand
CGCATACTCGGCGGTCGAGCCCCTGAGAATCCTCGGGGCGCTTACGCGACCCCGCTCGCCACTTCCTCCTGCTTCATCTGCTCCCACTGTTCCGGCTTGAGCAGCACTTCGCGAGCCTGGCTGCCGTTGTAATTGCCGACGATGCCGTCCTCGGCCATAAAGTCGATCAGCCGCGCCGCCCGGCCGTATCCGACACCCAGTGCCCGCTGCAATAACGACGTACTGCCACGACCCTCGCGGACGATGACTTCGATCGCCTGCTCGTAAAGCTCGTCGCGGGCACCGAGCCGCTCGGCCAACCCGCCCTTCCCCTCTCCGGCGGACGCGCCGAGCGTCACGAGTTCCGGCGCGAATTCCGGCTCGGCCTCGATGTGGGCGACGACCCGGCGAATCTCCTCGTCGCTCGCATACGTGCCTTGTGCTCGCAGAATCGTGCTCGTTCCCGGTTGCAGGAACAGCAAGTCGCCTTTCCCCAGCAGCTTGTCCGCCCCCATCTCGTCGAGCACGACGCGGCTATCGGTGCGGCTCGACACCTGGAAACAAATGCGGGCCGGCAGGTTGGACTTGATCAGGCCGGTGATGACGTCGACCGTCGGCTTCTGCGTC
Source organism: Gemmataceae bacterium (assembly GCA_035494815.1). Taxonomy (GTDB): domain Bacteria; phylum Planctomycetota; class Planctomycetia; order Gemmatales; family Gemmataceae; genus DATJGQ01. Next base: position 2,450 of record DATJGQ010000780.1, on the reverse strand, counting down.
GCCACGACGAGATGAATCCCGGCCGCCCGCGATTTTTGCGCGAGCCTGATAATGTGCCCCTCGACCTCTTTCCGCATCGACATCATCAGATCGCCCATTTCGTCGATGATGATGACGACGTACGGCATCGGATGGACGAGCCGCCGGGCCTCGTCCTCGTCGGCCGGCTGCACCCGTCGATGGATTTCGGCAGGCGTGAGTTCGTTGTACCCGCCGATGCCGCGGACCCTCGCCCGCTTCATTAAGTCATAGCGTTCTTCCATTTTGTCCACCGCCCAGGCGAGGATCGCCTCGGCCTTCTTCATGTCCGTAACGACCGGGTGCATCAGGTGCGGAATCTTGCCGTACTCGGACAATTCGAGCATCTTCGGGTCGATCAGGATGAGCTTGCACTCCTCCGGCGAGCGGGTCATGAGAAGACTGAGAATGACGGAGTTTAAACAGACGGACTTGCCCGTACCCGTGCGGCCGGCGATCAGCAGGTGCGGCATTTCGGCGAGGTCATACGCGAGCGGCCGGCCTTCCGTGTCCTTGCCGAGATAGAGCGGCAGTTTCGCCTTCGCCATCTTCGGGGCCCCGACTTGCAGCAGTTCCTTGAGCCGCACCGTCGCCCGGTGCTCGTTGGGCACTTCGATGCCGACCGTGTTCTTACCCGGGATCGGCGCGACGATTCGCACGCTCGGCACGCGCAGATTCAGCGCGAGATCGTCCGCGAGGCTCGTGACCTTGTTGACCCGCAGGCCGGTTTCCAACGCGACTTCATATTGCGTGATGACCGGTCCAGTATTGATGCCGACGACGCGGACGTTCAGCCCGAAGTCGGTAAACGTTTTCTCCAAAAGTCCGGCCCGTTCCCGAAGTCGCGATTCCTGCTCCGCGAACGGGAACGGCTCGGCGTCGTCGAGCAATCCGACCGGCGGGAGCGAGAAATCCTGCGCCACTTCCGCGCGACCCGTCTCGGGATGATGAATCGGCACCGGAGCAGGATCGGCCACCATTTCGCGCACGAGGGCGTCGATCGCCGGCTCATTCTGGGGCGGCGTGACCGCATGGTTTACCGGCACTGATTGATTGACTTGCGTCGCATTCCTCTTAAACCTTGCGGCGACGAAGTCTGCGGTCGACTTCAACCGGCGGCCGGTCCGGCGGGCGACGAACCGCACGCCGCGGACGACGGCGAAAATCGGCGTATCGAGGGCGAATACAAGTCCGATGCCCAATGTGCCGGACACGACCACCGCCGCGCCGAAGCCCGGCAGGTTCTCCGCGAGCCACACGGAGAGCCAGGCGCCGAGCGACCCGCCGCCACCGGTCAGCGGCACGGACAATCGCTCCGGCCCCATCCAATCGGCCAGCACGGCCACGCCCGGTACCAGCAAGCACCATCCGAAAAACCGATACGCCCAGACCCACCAGATCTGCCGGAGCACCAATAGCACCACGAGCATGAACCACGCCGCCAATAGCGTGTAGACCGAGACGCCGACGGCGTCGACGAGCGGCCGTGCGACCAGCTCCCCTGCAATTGCTAGTCCGCCGACCACCGGACCGCTATTCGGGGCCTCCGGGTTCGGCGCGGCCGGCTGGTAGCTGAATACGCACAAGGCGACCACCAGCCCGACCGCGAGCAGGGCCAAGGCAGTCCAATCGACCCGCGTGACGTAAGGCTCCGACCGGCGCGGCATCATGGTGCGGCTCCCAGGGACAGAGTCCGGCGTATCCCATTCTTCCCCCGCCGGCCGCGAGCGACTTCACGTCCGTTGGGCGATTCGCGTCCGCCGGCCGATTGCCGCTCGTCACAGCCGCTACAACAGCGATAGTCCAAGCCGGGAGTTCGCCGATGTTTCACGTCGCGCTGTGGGAACCGGAAATCCCGCCGAATACCGGAAACATCGCCCGCCTGTGCGCCGCGACCGGGGCGACGCTGCACCTCATCGGCCGGACTGGGTTCCGACTCGACGACCGCCACCTACGCCGAGCCGGCCTCGATTACTGGCCCGACGTGACACTGCAAACTCACCCCACGTTCGCAGCTTTTTTAGACGCCTTGCCTGGTACACGCGTCCACGCCGTCAGCACGCGCGGCACCATGCCCTACACGCGAGTGCGCTGTCAGGCCGGGGATTGCTTTCTGTTCGGGAGCGAGTCGAAGGGCCTGCCGCCCGCCGTGCACGACCGTTACGCCGGGCAAATCCTGACGATCCCGATGCCGGCCGGCCGCGTCCGCAGCCTCAACCTGGCGACCGCCGCCGGCATCGTCCTCTATGAAGCGCTGCGACAACTGCACGACTGGTAAGTCCGGCACCAGGGACGGCGAGTCGGCCGGAGTTGGCACGCGCGCCGCGGCTGCGGACGGCCGATAGATGGGGCGGACGGCCCTGCCCGGGCGAGCGTCGAGCCGTGAGGCCGACTGGTTGGTTCAACGCCGGCCACGTCGGCCTCACGGCTCG
>DATJGQ010000779.1:0-2369 GCA_035494815.1 Gemmataceae bacterium | reverse complement strand
GGCGAGCGGGGTCGCGTGAGCGCCCCGAGGACTCTCAAGCGTGCGGACATTTGAGAGTCCTGGGGGCGCTTGAGAGTCCTCGGGGCGCTCACGCGACCCCGCTCGCCCGTGATTGAAGGAGCAATCGATGCCCGCCCGGATTCTTGACGGCAAATCGCTCGCCGAGACGATGCAGGCCGAGATCGCCGCCGGCGTCGCGGAGCTGGTCGCCGCCGGCGGGCCGAAGCCGGGGTTGGCGACCGTCCTCGTCGGCGACGATCCCGCCAGCCACGTCTACGTCCGCAACAAGCGCCGGGCTTGCGAGCGGGTCGGCATGACGAGCTTCCATCACGAATTGCCGGCGGCGGCGTCGCAGGCCGAACTTCTGGCGCTCGTTTCGCGTTTGAACTCCGACCCGTCCGTCCACGGCATCCTCGTCCAGCTACCGCTCCCGGCGCAGATCGACGAGCGGGCCGTGATCTATTCCGTTAATCCGCTCAAGGACGTGGACGCGTTTCATCCCGAAACAGTCGGCCTGCTGGCCGCCGGCCATCCGCGATTTCGTCCGTGCACTCCCCATGGCATCCAGCAGCTGCTCATGCGAAATAACATTCCGATCGCCGGTGCGCACGTGGTGATCGTCGGCCGCAGCAACATTGTGGGCAAACCGCTGGCGTTGATGCTGATGCAAAAAGAGTCGGGCGGAGACGCGACCGTCACTGTCGCTCATAGCCGCTCTCATGACCTGCCGGCGTTGACGGGGCAGGCCGATATCCTCGTCGCCGCGGTCGGCCGGCCGAAACTGATCACCGCGGACATGGTGCGTCCCGGCGCGACTGTCGTGGACGTGGGCACGAACCGCGTGGCGGACGGCAAGCTGGTTGGCGACGTGGATTATGGTCCCGTCTCGGAGATCGCCGGCACGATCACCCCTGTTCCAGGCGGCGTCGGACCGATGACGATCACCATGCTGCTGCACAACACCTTACTCGCCGCGCGCCTTGAGGGCTGACGGCCGCGGTTGCAAGTCACCCGTTTTCATGCTCCAATTCACCTGCGGAACGGTTTGCCGCACCTGTCTTTCCGGAGCCGCCGCCGGATGAATGTGAATCTCACGACCGCGACACGGATCGGCCTGAATCTACTCGGCCTGCTCGGCGCCATCGTCATGCTGCGGCTGGGCGAGTCGATCTTTATCCCGCTCGTCATCGCCCTCTTGTTGGCGACGATCCTCTGGTCGTCGGCCAACCGGCTGCACGAGTATTACAAGCTGCCATGGGCCCTGGCCTGTTTGCTGTCGGTCACGGTGTTGGTGCTGTTCAACCTGATCCTGACGCTCTGGTTCATTCTCGCCATTCCAAAGCTGGTTCAGGACATGGCGCCGAAGAACTACGCGGAGCAGAAAAAGATCTATCAGCACTTCCGCCAGAACCTGGAATCGATTAGCCCCGTGCCGCTCGACGAGAAATACTTCCCTGAGGACCCGGCCAATTCCGAGTTCTTTACCGTGATTCAGCAAACGCTCAGCGGGCCGTACGTGGCCGAGGCCCTGCTCAAGATCATCGGATACCTGACGAACTGGCTCTGGCAGTTCGTGCTCATCATGTTCATCCTGCTCTTCCTCCTGATGGAGGGCAGGATGCTGACGCGGCGGTTCACAGAGATCTTCGGCCCCAGCATTGACGCCCGGACGAAGGTCGCCGAGACGCTCGCGGAAATGACGCACTCGGTCCGCGTTTACCTAATCTGGCGGACGGTCGTGAACATCGGCATCGGGGTCGCGGTCGCCTCGATTTACAACGCCATGGGCCTGCGGCAGGCGTGGACCTGGGGCCTGCTCACGGCCGTGCTCTGCTACATCCCGTACCTCGGACCGATCGTCGCGGGCCTGCCGCCGATCCTGGACGCGTTCATTTTCGTGTCGCCGCTGATGTCTCTCGGCGTGCTCGGGTTTTACACGGCCGTCATGACGCTCGAGGGCTATGTGATCGTGCCATTGGTGATGGGCCGGCACATGGATTTGAACGCGACGACGGTGATGTTGGCGTGTCTGTTCTGGGACCTGGTGTGGGGCGTGCCGGGCTTGTTCCTGGCGATGCCGTTGATGGCCGGGTTCAAGTCGAGTTGCGACCACGTGCCCGGCTGGAAACCGTGGGCGAATCTGATGAGCGCGACCGGCGTGGATACCGCCGGGCCGGAACCGCCGCCGGCGAACATGCCGCCGACGGTCGACCTGGATCAGACGATTTTAATGGACGAGCCGCTGCAGGAGGCGACGGGGAGGTGATGGGACTTATGGGACCTATGGGACTTATGAACTCCATAAGTCCCATAGGTCCCATGAGTCCCATTAAGCTGCCAGGCGCCGCGCTCACGCCTTCACCCGCATA
>DATJGQ010000778.1:0-3184 GCA_035494815.1 Gemmataceae bacterium | reverse complement strand
TGCTGCGATGGCGCGGGATCCTGATGGGTCTCGCAGTGTTTCTGACGCTGCTGCCGCTTTCATTCCGGTTCTCGAATGGCCGGATTACGTGGATGTTCCTGCAGGAGAGTCCGGTCGCGTTGACGGTCGCCGTTGGGTTGGCGGCGGCGAGTTCGTGGGGCGGGTTCCTGTATGTGCGCCGGCGGCTGGAGGGGACGGGGCTGTAGGACTGGCGAGAAGTCAGGAGTCAGGAGTCAGGAGTCAGAATGCCGGCCGCCCGCGGCGGTAATGGCGCAGGTTGGATGAAAAGGAGCCAACCGAAGCCGATGACGGCAACCGTAGCGAACCGCAAGGCGTCACCGCGAGGTGAAGCCGAAAGAAGCGGAAAGCAAACTCTCGACGGTACGAATACGGACCAACAGTGAGGCCGACTGCGGGCGGCGAGCCGGCTGGGAACAGCGGATGCGAAAAACCGCACGTCCGGTGGTGTGGCCGGGCGCAATCGTGGCCACGGCGCTTCAGGCGGAGCGATCGCATGGGTCGCGTTGCCCGCCAGGGGGGCCGGCGGCGGACGAGGGCGCTCGCCCCCACCGACTATCCGGCAGCGGCGGCGCGGCGTTTGAGGCGCAGCATCGACGTATAGGGAGCGCCGGCGGGGGCGGGCTCTTCAGGATAGTCGGCGTGGATGTCTTCGAGCATACCGGTAACGTGAAGGGCACGGGGGTCGAAGCCGTAGGCGTCGAGGGCGCGGCGGACGTGGTCGAGCTGGGCCTCGTAGGCGGGGAACTCGACGAGCGTCGTATCCTCGGTTTCCTCGTGGCGGTCGGGGTAACGATAGATCAGGGCGGCGTCGTGGTAGATCTGCGGGTTGATGGGGAAATTCAACTCGGCCAAGGCTTCGAGGAGGGACTCCAGATGCCGGGCATCGACCGAGATGGAAACGGACACTAGCGCACCTTGACGGCCGCACAGTGCTGCTGCACTCATAAAACCTCCCGCGTCCGGGCGAAAGGGGGCTCGAAAAACAAAAAACCCTGGAGCCCAAAGGCGTCCAGGGTCAAAAGATTCTCGAACAGACCGACTCGCCTTTAGCACTTTTTTTCGTGGTTGCAATTAGCAGGGCCCGACGGACCCTAAATCAATCCACGTCGGTTTCAGAATAGCACCGATTTGAGGCAGGGGCAAGAGAGAATCGGCTGGGCTGGGCTTAAGCCGGCGCCGGCGGGGATGAAAGCACGCGGGCGCTACCCACCACTTCGATCAAGGAGTCGCCGGGGATCCAATCGACGGCCATGCACGCTCGTGAAGGCGCTTTGCCAGGACTGAAATATGTGCCGTAGATTTTGTTGAGGGTCTGGTACTCGGCCGTGTAGGCATCGAACTTCGCTTTGCCGGTGGGCATCGGCACGCCGTCGGCGTGAGGCAGGCAAATATAAACCTCCAAGTGGATGATGCTGTCCATTGAACAGCCAGCGGCCTCAACGGACTTCTTCAGCGCGTCCATCGTGCGGGTGACGTGCTTTTCAAACGGGTCCGTAACGGAAATGCGGTCGCCTCTGCCGGAGCCGCTGTTCGAGCCGATGCCGGGGAAGTAGTAGATGCCCGCATGTACATGGCTGTTTGATGAAGCGGCGCCACGACCGGCGGCGGGGGCGGAACCCGCCTGGGGCGGAGTCTGCCCCAAAACCGTTTTCATGCCGCCAATACTTGCGAGCATCGCGGCGATCTTGTTGAAGTATCTCCGACGATGGTTGGTCTGCATCGTTGCCTCCTTGCGCTTTCCCTCTCGTGGTCGCGTAGCGTTCCACATACGTTTACCATATCGGAGCGGCGCGATGCCGGTCCGATTCCAACTCGCGCATGCTCGCATTCTGGCGAACAGGATTCCACAGCGACGACTGCCAGCAAGATTGCGGGCATGGCGAGCCTGAAGCTCGCTCCACGCTACTCGCGGCGCAGCGCTTCGACCGGCTGGATCGACGTAGCGCGACGGCCTGGGATCCAGGCGGCGACGAGGGCGGCGGCGAGGATCAGGGCGACGGCTGCGGCCATCAGGGCGGGGCTTCTCGCCGGGACGCCGAAGGTCATGCCGGCTAGGACTTTGCCGACGGCGATGGAGAGGCCAAGGCCGGCGGCGATGCCGGCTCCGAGGACGACTCCGATTTGGCGGAGGACGAGAGTGCGGAGATGCCAGGCGTTGGCGCCGAGGGCGATGCGGACTCCGAACTCGCCGGTGCGGCGGGACACGTAGCAGCTCAGGATTGCGAAGAGGCCGATGGCGGCGAGGGCGAGGGCGAGGCCGGCAAAGGCGGCGCCGAGGTACGCCATCAGGCGGTCCTCGACGATCGACATTCCGTGCGCGGTTTCGAGCGGGAGGTACTCCTGCACGTACTCGACTCCCAACCCGCCGACTGCCTGAGATATGGCTCGTGCGTCGGGGGCGCGTCCGGCGCCTTGCACGATCAAGGTCGGGTATCTTTGCTGTGCGCGGTCCTGCCAGAAGTTGAGATAGACGATCGGCGCACGAGTTTCCCGGATGTCGGCCATGCTGATCGTCATGGTGGGAGCGACGGCGACGATGCGCCAGCGGCGCGCGGCGGCGCCCTCTCCGATGACGATCTGGCGGCCCAGGGTCGGGGCGCCGAGCGACGATGCCACCGATTGGCTGACGATTGCCTGCGACTCGGTTGGGTCGGTTCGGAAGTCCTCGCCGGCGACAAGATCTACACCGATCGAGCGGAAGTAGCCGTGGGTCGTGCGGATGATCTGGGCGCGTGTTTCCGCCGTTCCGTCGCTTGCGCGGACCAGTTCCGGCTGGAAGCGGAACCAGAAGATCGGGAAGCTCGTAAGGCTCGCGGCACGGACGCCCGGCGATGCGGCGACGCGCGCCAGGAGATTCGTATAGTAGGCGGCGGGATCGGGGACACGGTATCCGCCCGGCAACGGCTGGAGCGGCGCCTGTGCGGCGGCGTCGATGCGGAGGCCGAGTGGGACGGTGGCGAGGTTGCGGAACGACAACGCGAAGACGCCGCCCACCGCAACCAAAGCCAGGGTAAACGCGACCTGCACGCCAATCAGCATCTTTTGGGCGCGGGCGCTGCCGCCCACAATTCCCCGCCCCGCCTCGCGAAATGCGCCGGATTCCGCGGCCCGACTCGCCTGCCACACCGGAACGGCGGTGAGGACCACGGCGACAAGCGCCACT
>DATJGQ010000777.1:0-8750 GCA_035494815.1 Gemmataceae bacterium | reverse complement strand
TAAAGCCGTCGCGTTCGAGCGACTCCTGCCACGACGGCATCGAGGCCTCCCGAAAAAACGACATCGCCGGCCGAGCCGCTCAAGTCGCGATCACTTCCCGCCACCGGCGGGGGACCGCGTCCCGGCCCACATGTAAGTCGGCTCGAGCGGCACCTCGACGTGCCGCTCCGGCTCGAGGAACAGGGGCATGTCCGGCAGCGACTCTCCGACGGCGAGCGGTTCGATGTGCCCGCGGGTGGTCAGGCCGCATTCGTAAGAGACCAGCGACAGCGGGCGGTCCCGTGGCAGCGGCACGAGCTCGTCCTCCACCTGTTTCCAGATGGCGGCGTGAATTCCGTGCGGGTCTCGCTTGCCGGGAGGAAACGGGTCGATGATGACCAGGTGGATTTTTTGGCTGAGCAGTTCGCTGGCGTTCTCGACCAACGCCTTGACGGCGTGGGCCGTGTCTTTATTCCCCGGCGAGACGATTTCGACCATGGCGACCATGCGGTCGCCGCTAACGTGCCGTACGACGACGTTGCTTTTCTTTCTTCGATAAAACTCAGCCGGCGTTTCGACGGTGATGGTGGCGCGCGGCCGAGTGCGAGTCGCGGTCGCCGTCCCGCCGCCGGACAGGTCGCGGCTTTGGAGGGTGAGAATATCCGGCCCGAAGCCGGCGGCCTGCTGTTCCGGGAGGGCATAATAGTCCGGTGGCAACACCCCCCGGTTGAGCGCTCGCCCGATTTCGGAAATCCACTCGTGGTGGAAGGCGTGATAGATCCCGGCTTCCACCCGGGTCCAGTCGTGCATCGGCATGGCCGCACCTCCGTGGTGATCTTACCACGGCCGCCACCCCGCCACAGCCGTCCCAAGTCTGGACCGGAAGCCCCGGCTAAGGAGGGCGGTGGATCGCCGCGTGTGCTCCATTCCCACGCAAGGCGACCGCCGCACAACGTCCGTTGATCGCTTCCCGCAGCCGTTGCAGCACGACCAGTGCGTTCGTCGTCGCGGCGCCGCGGGCGGTGTTGTCAAAGATGCACCAGACCCGGCCATTCGCCGCCGCTGTCTGGAGGCGATCGGACAAAGCCGCCAGATAGTCGTCCGAATAACTCGAGTAATACACCTGCGGCGAACCATGCAACCGATAATAGACCAGTCCGCACCACCCGCCCGGGCAGGCGGCCGCCGGCACGACCGCCGGATCGGCCGCAACCCGCGCGACTCCGGCGCCTTCGAGCAGCCGTTCGGCGGCGGGCGTGAACCAGCTGGCATGTCGCGGCTCGCAGACGACGGCGCCGGCAAATCGCTCCCGCAGCGCGGCAAAGAACGCCCCGACCACGTCTGCAGCAAACGTCAACTTCGGCGGCAGCTGCACCAACAGCGGGCCGAGCTTTTCGCCCAGTTCTCGGACCTCGTCGAGAAAGCGCTCGAGCAGGTCAACGGCCCCGACCAGTCGTCGGCGATGTGTGATCTCACGCGGCACTTTTACCGCAAATCGGAATCGGTCCGGGACAGTCGCAGCCCAGCGGGCGTAGGTCACCGGGCGGTGGGGGCGGTAAAACGATGAATTGATCTCGACCCCCGGGAACCGCTCGGCATATCGCTCCAAATGACTCTGATCAGCCGGGAAGAGAGCCGCGTGTTCTTTCGGAATCGACCATCCGGCACAGCCGACATACAGATGCCGCGAGACCGGCAAGACTCTACCCGCCAAGGAGTTGCGCGTGTTGTCCATGTCCGGTCAACAGATGCATCTCATGTGCCACATGGACCGAATGGGAACAATGGAACGAATCCCCCAATGGAACAGTTCCCCCGAATGAAACGAATCCCCCCAATGCCCTTTGGGCTCTCTGTGCCGCCGCCGCCACAATCGAGAAGGGTGAACCGGCTGAGGGCGGCCGCGGTTGTCTGGATGGCGGCCGCCACGATAGGATAACGCCGTCCCAAGGAGGCCCTCGTGAAAATCATCCTGGCCAACCCGCGCGGCTTCTGTGCGGGCGTGAACATGGCGATCGAAAGCCTGGAGAAGGCCCTCGAGCTGTTCGGCGCCCCGATCTACGCCTACCACGAGATCGTCCACAACCGGCCGGTCGTCGAACGTTTCCGCACCCGCGGCGTCATTTTCGTCGAATCGATGGACGACATCCCGGAGGCGTCCACGGTCCTTTATAGCGCCCACGGCGTCGCCCCGGAGATTCGCTCGGCCGCGGCCCGGCGACGATTGCGTGCGATCGATGCGACCTGTCCGCTGGTCACCAAAGTCCACATGGAAGCGGTGCGATATGCGAAGGACCGTTTCCACATCATCCTGATCGGCCACGAGGGACACGACGAAGTTGTCGGCACGATGGGAGAAGCGCCCCAGAGCATCACGCTCGTGCAGGACGAGGCGGACGTGGCGAAACTGGCCCTGCCGGCCGACGCCAAGATCGCGTATTTGACGCAAACGACACTGAGCGTGGACGAAACGCAGGGGATTATCGCCGCGCTCAAACGCAAGTACCCGCAGATCGTCGGCCCGGCGAAGGACGACATCTGCTACGCGACGCAGAACCGGCAAGAGGCGGTCAAGGACCTGGTGCCGGAGGCCGACGTGGTGCTGGTGCTCGGCAGTCAGAACAGTTCCAACAGCCAGCGGCTGGCGGAGATCGCGCGGAGTTCCGGCAAGTCCGCGTACCTGATCGACGGCGTGCACGAGCTGCGGGACGAATGGTTCGGCGGCGTCAAGACGGTGCTGGTGACCGCCGGGGCGAGCGCCCCGGAGGACGTGGTCGAAGCCTGCGTACGCCATTTGCAGAACCGGTTCGGCGCGGACGTCGAGAGCCGCACGGTGCAGGAGGAGCACGTCAACTTCCCGTTGCCGCGCGAGCTACGGGGGCTGACGGTGGTGGCGTGACAGGCGAGACGGGAGCGTCAGCGACCGGGGGAGTAGCGAGTGATGGCGACGGTAACAGTGCTCGGTTTGGCCGACCACGGGCGAGCGGTCTCGGACGAGGAGTTCGAAGCGGCGGACTTCGAGCCGGGCTACCGATACGAATTGATCGAGGGGAGGTTGTTCGTGTCGTCCGAGCCGGAAGTGCCCGAAGTCTGCTTGGAAGACTGGCTCTTGGACAAATTGCGCCGGTACGCGGAAAAGCGGCCGGAGATCATTAACTTCGTTACTAACAAGTCCCGCGTCTTCGTCTCCTCTCGGGTAAGTTCGACGATCCCGGAACCGGACGTTGCCGCCTATCGAAGCTTTCCCCGCCGCGGGCGACTCCAAGGGCTGCGGTGGAAAGGAGTCTCGCCAATTCTGGTCGCCGAGGTCTTGGTTGCCGCCGACGCGTACAAGGACCTGGTCCGCAATGTTGAGTTGTACGAGAACGTTCCGAGCATCCGCGAGTATTGGATCGTCGACGGCCGCGACCTCGTGGACGAACCAACGCTCATTGTCTACCGCCGTCGCGGTGACCGATGGCTCAAGAAGCGCAGCTTTCCATATGGATCGACGTATACCACAACCCTGCTTCCGGGTTTCAAGTTACTGATCGACCCGCGCCGCTGAGGCCTGCCGTGCCCACCCCCGACCTCGCCGCCCCGCTCGAATTCCTGCCCTGCCTGCCGCGCCGCAAAGACTGGCGGATCGGCTGCGTCGGGGCCGGGTTTATCATGCGCGACTGTCATCTGGTCGCGTACCGGCAGGCGTGGTTCAACCCCGTGGCGATCGCCAGCCGCGACCCGGCCACTGCCCGCGCCGCCGCCGAGCGTCACGCCATCCCGACCGTGCACCCCACGATCGCCGACCTGCTCGCCGACCCGCAGGTCGAAGTGCTCGACCTCGCCGTGCCGCCCGACGCGCAACCTGCCGTCATCCGCGAGGCGGTCAAGCACCGACACGTCAAAGGTATCCTCGCGCAGAAGCCGCTCGCACTGAGTGTCGCCGAAGCCCGCGAGTGCGTCGAACTATGCGACCGTGCGGGCATCAAGCTCGCCGTCAATCAGAACATGCGCTTCGACCAATCCGTCCGGGCGATGAAGTGCCTGCTCGACCGCGGTTGGCTCGGCACGCCGGTCTTGGCGACGATCGAGATGCGGGCGATCCCGCACTGGATGCCGTGGAGCGAGCAGCTGCATTCGCTGTCTACGTTCGTCATGAGCATCCACCACCTCGACACGTTCCGCTACTGGTTCGGCACACCCGACCGCGTTCTCGCCAGCACCCGTCCGGACCCGCGGACGAAGTTTGAACACGACGACGGCATTAACCTCTATGTGCTCGAATATGACGACGGCCGTCGCGCCGCGTCGTGGGACGACGTCTGGACCGGCCCGGCTCGCGAAGGGTCCGAGGCCGACATCGGCATCCGCTGGCGGGTCGAAGGCACCGACGGCCTCGCCCGCGGAACGATCGGCTGGCCCGGCTACCCGGCCCGAGTGCCGAGCACACTCGATTTCACGACGAAGCACCACGCCGGCTGGCAGTCGCCGCGGTGGTCGGAGGTCTGGTTCCCGGACGCGTTCGTCGGGACGATGGCGCAGCTGTTGTGCGCGCTGGAAAACGAGGCGGAGCCGGAGATCAGCGGACGCGACAATCTGGAGACGATCGCGCTGTGCGCCGCCGTGCGCGCCGCCGCTCGCGAGCACCGCGTGACGAACGTGCGGGAGTTCGAGGTCTAATCGATTCCAGCTCACCGCCCTGGCCCTTCGGCGGGAAGCATGGAGGGTCTCCGGGTGGCCGAGGCCAAGACATCCGCGGCTTATCTGCACATAGCCGAAAGAAGCCTCGACGATGCGAAAGTTCTTCTCAGCCATCCGGACAAGAAGCATTGCGCGGGGGCTTTTTATCTCTGCGGTTACGGGGTGGAATGTGCGCTGAAAGCACTCTTGCTGAACCGATCGACAATGGCTCAGCGGCCGAAAGTGCTGAAGTGGTTTTACGGAAAGCCGGGACATGACCTGGACGCGATCAGAAAGAAACTGCGGGACCGAGGGCGTCCGATTCCGCGACACTTGGCACGAGCTTTTGCCACTGTCAACAGGTGGTCCGTGAGCCTCCGGTATGATACGACTGACCGAACGGGACACGAAACTGCGGTATTCGTGCGCCACGTTGAGCAAATCATCACATGGGTGAAGGAGGCGCTATGATAGGGCATCGCTCGAACGGCGCGCGGGACGAATACAGCGAGCAAATCCGCGAATTGCTCACGGCGAAATATCTCCCGCGGCACCCGCACGCAAAAGTTGAGGCTTACCGGTATAACTCGGTGTCGGTGCGGGTCCGCATTGTGGACGCCGACTTTGCCGGCAGAGACACGGCCGAGCGGGATGAGATGGTTTGGCCGATTTTGGAAGAGCTGCCCGATAAGGTTGTGCAGGACATCTCCGTTCTGCTGTTGTTAACGCCAGAGGAGCGCATGTCATCGTTCGTCAGTGAGGAATTCGACGCGCCCTCCCGTTCCACTCTGTAGCATGCCTGACCTCGCGATCGAACAGGCCCTCGCCACGGCCGGCCCGGCCGGCGTCACCGTCACGGCCCGCTCGCCCGGCTTCCTCGAAGAGTGGCAACCCGAGGCGGAACGGCTGTTCCTCAGTTTCGGCGCGCCGGTCGAGCCGTACTCGATCCCGGCCGTCTTCGCCCAGCCGCTCGACCGCAATTTCGTCGCCGTCGTGCAGGTGATCGCCCCGAACCCGCCGGACGTGCGGTGTCACATCCTCGCCGTGCCGCTGAGCGTCTACCGCAGCGTCGGCGACCCGTTTCTTCTCGCCGAGCAGTTCCCGGCGCCGTGGGACACGCGCGTCGTGTTACCGACGTTGCCGGCGCAGGACGAATGGGCGACGCCGCGGACGGTAGACAAGGTCCGCCGCGTCCTGCAGGAGGACGACGGCCCGACGTTGCTCGGTGCCGCGCAAGCACTGGTGGACGGCGGGCGAATCGTCTTCGAACGCCCCTTTCCCGCGCCGGACCTGCTCCGCCGGTTGTGGACGCTCCTGCCGGACAGCACGCGGTCGGAACTCTGGCCGGCAAGCTACGCGTTCGGCAACGCGCTCGGCTTCCACGCCCTCGTCGTGCCGCACGCCGACCCGGCCGCCTACTCCGGCTACCTGACCGAACCGATGGCCGGCGATTACCCCGAAGGTCGATACGAGCTCGCCGTGCAAACCGCCGCGGAGGCCGGCGACCAGTCCGCCCTCGACCGGCTCTTTGCCCGTCGCAGCGGCCGGCAGACGCTGCAACTGGCGCTGGTGTTGCTCGTGGTCATGATGGGATTGGCGCTAGCGGCCCGATTCCTCTAGTAGTGATTTATGGGCGTTGCCATTATCACCGGTGCCGGCGGCCTCATCGGTTCCGAAGCCGTGCGGTTCTTCGCCGCGAAGGGCCTGACCGTCGTCGGGATCGACAATGACATGCGGGCCCGCTTCTTCGGCCCGGAGGCGAGTACCCGCTGGTGCTGGACGGAGTTGCAGCGGACGACGCCGTCGTACACCCACATCGAAGCCGACATCCGCGATACCGCCGCCATCGACCGCGTGTTTGAACACTACCGCCACGATATCGCCGTCGTGATTCATACGGCCGCGCAGCCGTCGCACGAGTGGGCCGCCCACGACCCGCTGACCGATTTCTCGGTCAACGCCCAGGGCACGCTCATCCTGCTGGAGGCGACGCGGCGACATTGCCCCGACGCCGTCTTCCTCTTCTGCAGCACCAACAAAGTCTACGGCGACACGCCCAACCGCTTGCCGCTGGTCGAACGCGAGACCCGTTGGGAATTGCCGCCGTCGCACCCGTTCGGCGAGCACGGCATCAATGAGTCGATGAGCATCGACGCCACCACGCACAGCCTGTTCGGCGTGTCGAAATGCGCCGCCGATCTGCTCGTCCAGGAGTACGGCCGCTACTTCGGGATGAAGACCGCCTGTTTCCGCGGCGGCTGCCTGACCGGCCCGGGGCATTCCGGGGCGCAGTTACACGGGTTTCTCGCCTATCTGGTCAAGTGCGCCGTGACCGGACAGCCATACACGGTCTTCGGCTACAAGGGCAAACAGGTCCGCGACAACATTCACTCGCGCGATCTGGTGAACGCCTTTTGGCATTACTTCGAACGACCACGGTCCGGCGAGGTGTACAACATCGGCGGCAGTCGTTTCGCCAACTGTTCCATGCTCGAGGCGATCCGCATCGCCGAAGAGTTGACCGGCCGGCCGATGAACTGGACTTACCGCGACGAGGCCCGCAACGGCGATCACATCTGGTGGATCAGTGACGTCCGGCGGTTTCAGAGCCACTATCCGGATTGGCGACTGACGTACGATCTGCGGACGACGATCGCGGAGATCCACGCGGCGTGTGCGGAACGTACCCGACGAGGCTGACTGCGAGCGGCGGGGCTTGTCCCCGCCGGGAGACAGTCTCCCGGCGGGGATAAACCCCGCCGCTCGCAGGTACACCTCTGTCAAATAGAATCTCACCGTGGTGACTTCGGCCATCGGTCGCGGCAATTGAGGGATCTCCCGTGCGAGCACTCGTCGGCACCTTCGCGATTGCGTGCGTCCTCTCGACGGCGGCGGCCGACCGCGTCGGCGACGCTCAGGACAATTGGCCGCAGTGGCGCGGCCCGCTCGGCACCGGCGTCGCGCCGAATGCACGCCCGCCGCTCGAGTGGGACGACACCAAGAACATCCGCTGGAAGAAGGAGCTTCCCGGAAAGGGCCATTCCACGCCGATCGTCTGGGGCGACCGCATCTTCCTGACCACGGCCATCCCGTACGGCGAGCCGGTTCCGCCGCGTCTCCCGGCCCGCCCGGGTGCTCATGACAATCTCAGCCTGACTCGACACCATGAATTCGCCGTGCTGGCCGTGAACCGCCGCGACGGCGCGATCCTCTGGCAACGCACCGTGCACAAGGGCCTGCCGCACGAGGCCGGGCACGTCACCGCCAGCCTGGCGTCCGCGTCGCCGGTCACCGACGGCGAACGCGTCTACGCCTTCTTCGGCTCCTACGGCCTCTACTGCCTCGACGCCGACGGCAAGCTGCTCTGGCAGAAGTCGCTCGGCCAGATGCACAGCAAACACGGCCACGGCGAGGGCAGCTCCCCGGCACTCTACGGCGAGACGCTGATCGTCAACTGGGACCACGAGGAGCAGTCGTTCGTGGTCGCCCTCGACAAGCGGACCGGCGAACAGCGCTGGCGGGTGTCGCGTCCCGAGGACACGTCGTGGGCGACGCCGATCGTGGTCGAGCACGCCGGCAACGCCCAAGTCGTGGTCCCCGGCACGAACCGCGTCCGCGGCTACGACCTGGCCGACGGGACGGTCCTGTGGGAGTGCGGCGGCCTGTCGTCGAATATCGTCGCGTCGCCGGTGACCGCCAACGGTTTCGTGTACGCGGGAAGTAGCTACGACACGCGGAACCTGCTGGCGATCCGCCTCGACGGCGCCAAGGGCGATATTACCGGGACGAAGCAAGTGGTCTGGAGTCGCACGCGGGGGGCGCCGTACGTGCCGTCGCCGGTCTTGTACGGCGATTCCCTCTACACGCTACAGCACTACCAGGGCGTGATCTCGCGGATCGACGTCCTGACCGGCAAGGATGACGGCGGTCCGTTCCGCCTGGGCGCGATCAGCGACGTGTACGCGTCCCCGGTCGGCGCGGCGGGCCGCATCTACGTGACCAGCCGCGAGGGCGTGACGCAGGTCATGAGCCACGGCGAGAAGGTGCCGCGGATACTGGCGGTGAACCGGCTAGACGACAGTTTCAGCGCGTCGGCGGCAATCGCGGGGCGG
>DATJGQ010000776.1:0-4675 GCA_035494815.1 Gemmataceae bacterium | reverse complement strand
CGTTGTAGCTGTTGGCCTCGATCCGCGCGATGTCGTCCACGAGCGACGCCATCTGCCGCTCGTGCTTGACGAGGATGCGGTTCTGCATCTCGTCGGCGCTCATCCCGTTGTAGGTCCAGACGACGCTGACGACCGGGATGTCGATCTCCGGGAAGATGTCGGTCGGCATCCGCAGCGCGGCGAACACGCCGAGCAGGCACGTGAGGATGACCACGCTCGCGACGGTGTACGGTCGCTTGAGTGCGAATCGGACGAGGGACATGGCGTTGACCTGCCTGCGAGGGGAACTTGGCCTGAGATTGTTCGAGGGCCGTGAAACACGCCGCGCTTGCCCAAGGCGGCGCGGCGGTTCTTCTGTCACTTGTTGGAACGAGTGGGAGCGGACCGGTTGGCGAATCAGCTACTGCCGTCTTCGCCGGTCGTCTTGAGGCAAATCGGTGAGGGTGAACTGGAGCGACATCGAGTTCGCAGGCCGGCATCGTGCGGTCGTTCAGGGTGCATGCGCAGTGTCCTCAGGGCATCGCAGAACTACCCCGCATCGGCTCCCGAGTCCGGTAGCGCGGCAGGTTGGCCAGTCAAACGCCGTAAGTGCTGGTCCGCGTAGCCTCGACTGTTACTAGCGACTCGACCCGTCGATGTTGTGACGTCTTTGCACTTTGGTCCCGCCGGGACGTAACCATAACACGGTGATTCTCTTATGGTTGAGAACGTACTTGGCTATTCTCCCATTAAAAATATAGGATTGATATGATATTTTGTTTGCTATTCTCCTATTTCTCCGATAAAGAAAGTGGGTGATGATCCCAGCTTTTTCTCTGAGTCACCGAACGCCCGAAAGGTTCAGCCTCTGCCTCAAGCAGTGTTGATGCGACCACGTCGTCCTGACGGACGGCACCCATCCCCAACCCTTCAACTTACTTGCCCCGGCGCGGTGCCGCGCCAGTCATCCCGTTCGCGTGGCGATGTCCACGCGAGGAAGGAGTTATCGTGCGCCTGTTTGATCGAACCCTTTGGCTCGGAATTGCCGGTGTTGCCGCCTCCGTCGCCGGTGGATTGGCCACCGTCCCCGCGCGTGCGGCGGACACCAGTCAGCAGGAACTGCTGGACCGTGTGAAATCGCTGGAGAGCCAGGTCACCGAGTTGAAATCAGAGTTGAAAGGGCAGGAAACCCGCTCGGCGTCCGCCGACGTCGCGACGACCGCCGACGCCATCCTCCGCGACGCCGACAGGCGCAGCCAATTTGCCGACCCAAGCCGGCTGAGCATCAGCTACAAGGACGGCAAGTTGCTCCTGCGAACTGACGACGGCCGTTTCCTGTTGCACCCGTGGCTCCAGTTCCAGTTCCGCAATACCACCACCTATCGTGAGGACGTGAAGCAGGGGAACACGGCCGACGACATCCAGAACGGCTTCGAGGTCCGCCGGCTCAAGTTCGGCCTCGACGGCAACGTCTTCACCCCCGACCTGACCTACCTCTTCCAGTTCGCCGTTGACCGGCACAACGGCAATCCCGCCCTCGAACAGGCGTACGTCCAGTATCACTTCGCGGGCACGCCGTTCTCGCTGAAGGCCGGCCAATTCAAGGACCCGCTCGACCACGAGCAGCTCGTCAGCACCCGCAACACGGCCGCGGCCGACCGGACGCTGGTCAACGACCTCTTCGCCAACGCCGAGGCGTTCGTCCAGGGCGTCGATCTGCTTTACGGCGACGGCGGACCCCTCCGCGCGCAGGTCGCGTTCACGGACGGCCTGAAGAGCGGCAACACCAGCTTCCAGGACTACCCCACCGCCGGGATCCCCGCCGACTGGGGCGCCGCCGGGCGCGTCGAATACAAGCTGTTCGGCAACTGGCGCGATTACGAGCAGCTCAGCGCCTACGGCGCGGACCGGGAACTCCTCGTCCTCGGCGGCGGCCTCGATTACACCGAGGCCGGTCACACCGGCAGCCTGGTGCACGTCGCCGACGTTCAATACGGGAACGGTTCCGGCCTCGGGCTGTACGCCGCGTACCTCGGGCGGTACGGCAAGGAAAACACGGTCAGCAAGTTCACCGGCGACACGTACGACTGGACGGTCCGCGCCCAGGCGAGTTACGTGCTTCACCGGAACTGGGAGCCGTTCCTGCAATACGAGTTCATCCACTTCGACAGCAACACGCTCGCCGCCGGCGCGGAGAACACGGTTCACGTCTTCCGACTGGGAACGGCCTACTACCTCCAGGGCCATAACGCGAAGTTCCAGGTGGACGTGTCGTACCTCCCCAACGGCTCCCCCGTCAGCGACGATGGCGCCGGCGTCCTGCAGGACAGCGGCAAGAATGAACTCATCCTGCGCGGGCAGTTCCAGTTATTGCTGTAATGCGTGCGTCGCGCCCATCCTCCCGCAAAGGCGGCTTTCAAAGCCCCTGCCGGCACCAGCACCGGCAGGGGCTTTTCATTCCGGGCGGCGAATGTTCGACTCGGGTGCCGCGGCGACCGATAAGGGGGCTGGGTAGCTGCGCTCGGGCCGCGCGCCCGCGGGCATTCCCGGACCCCTGTCCCCCCAGCGCGCGAGGAGTGACGACCGATATGAACTGGATGCTCTTGTTCACCTGTTTGCTGATCGCGTTCGCCCGCGTGACCGACATCACGCTGGACACGATCCGGACCGTCGCGATCGTGCAGGGCCGGCGGGGGTTCGCGGCGCTGCTGGGATTTTTCGAGGCGATGGTGTACATCCTCGCGGTCGCGAAGGTGCTGCAGAACATCGGCCACCCGGCGTACGTCGTCGCGTACGCCGCCGGGTTCGCGGCCGGGACGTACCTCGGGATCACGATCGAGCAGCGGCTGGCGCTCGGCGAACAACTGGTCTCGGTCTTCACCCGCAAGGGCCAGCAAGTCGCGCCGGCGCTTCGGTCGCTGGGCTACCGCCTGACCGAGTTCGAGGGCCGCGGCCGGGACGGCGACGTCGCGGCGCTGTACATCGAGGTCCCGCGCCGGAAGGCGATGAAGCTGGTCGCCGACGCCCGCGAGCTGGACGCCGACTGCTTCTACCTGGTCCACGACGTCCGCTTCGCCCGCCGGTCGGCGCGGCCGGGCAGCCCTACGACGGTCACGAGCGCGACGGCCACTGCGAGTACGACGACGCGCGGCATCGCCGCATGACGACCTGAAACCGGACCGGCCCGATGGCACACGCGGACGCGGACACCCCGGACGACCCAACGCCGGTGCTGCTCCGGGCCCCGTGGGTCGCGCCGATCGACCGGCCGCCGATCCCGGACGGCGCCGTCCTGATCCACAAGGGCCGCATCGCCCGGGTCGGACCCTACCGCGATCTTTCACACGACGCTTCCGGCACTCGCCGACACGACGCCGGCGATTCAGTCATCCTGCCCGGGCTCGTCAACGCCCACACGCACCTGGAACTGACCCACTTCGCGCGAACCGACCCGCCGCCGGCCGGCGGGTTCGTGGGGTGGATCCTCGCGCTCCGCGAGCGCGTCATGGCCGAGATCGCCAACCACGGCGGCGACGCCGCGGCGGTGTTCGGCCCCTCGGCGGCCGACGGTGTCGCGCAATGCCGGCGCTTCGGCGTCACCTGCGTCGGCGACATCGCGCTGAACCCGGCGACCGTTCGCGCCGTCCTGCGACGCGAAAGGCTGCGGGCCGTCAGCTACGGCGAGGTCGTCGGAATGGCCGGCCGCGCGGCGCAGCTCGATCCACTGCTCGCGGCGGCGACCGATCGGTCACTCGAAGGCGACCGGCTCCGGATCGGCATCGAGCCGCACGCCCCCTACTCGCTTGACCTGACCGGATACCGCCGGTGCGTGGAGGTCGCGCGCGAATCCGCCTACCCGCTTGCCACGCACCTGGCGGAGACTCCAGACGAGGCCGAGTTCCTCGCCCACCATTCCGGCGGCTTTCGAGACCTGTGGACGGCACTGGGCGCCTGGTCCGACGACGTCTCGCGCTTCGAAGGCGGCCCGATCCGCGGGATGCAGGCGGTCGGCCTGCTCGATTTGCCGCATTCCCTGCTCGCGCACGTGAACTACTGCGACGACGCCGGGCTGGACCTTCTGGCCCGCGGCCGGGCGAGCGTCGTCTACTGCCCGCGGACGCACGCGTGGTTCCGGCACCCGCCCCACCGCTGGCGCGAGATGATGGCCCGTGGGATCAACGTCGCCGTCGGCACGGACAGTTGCGCCAGCTCACCCGATCTGAACCTCGCGGACGACCTGCGGCTCGCGCATCAACTCGCCCCCGACGTCGCGCCGGACCTGCTCTGGCAGTTGGCGACGATCAACGCGGCCAGGGCGCTCGGACTCGAGCGGGACGTCGGATCGATCACGATCGGCAAGGCGGCCGACCTGTCGATCTTCCCGACGCGCGGCGACGACCCGCTGCGGTATGTGCTGGAGAACCCGGTCCTGCCTCGGGAAGTCTGGTCAGACGGCCGGGTGACCGCCTAGTCGAGGCGGCAGGATTCGGCCACAGAGACACAGAGGCACGGAGGCCAACTCGACTGCTCGCGCACCCCCGTTCATCCATAGCAACTCGTTTCTTTCTTCATCTTTGAATCGAAGTATTGGGCTTCCATCGCCGCCCGGCAGTCAAAACCCGCTTCTGCGCCTGATATGGTCGTCTGCCCTTCAGCTCGATAGGGTCGGCCTCTTCGCGCATGACCGCGGCACACG
>DATJGQ010000775.1:0-4056 GCA_035494815.1 Gemmataceae bacterium | reverse complement strand
CTCAGCTATTTAGAAATACACCTGCGACGTCGGCTTGATAATCAATTCCGGCACGTTCGCCCGTGGCGGCAAGGTACACACGAACACGACCGCCGCCGCCACGTCGTCCGATTGCAAGATTCGCGCCCGATGCTCCGGCGTCACCGGCACCGGACGGTTCTCCAGGATCGGCGTGTCCACCTCGCCCGGATAAATGTTGGTCACGCGGATGTTGTTGTCCTTTTCCTCCACGCCGACCGCTAAGCCCAGCGCCGCGACGCCGAATTTCGCCGCCGAATACGCCGCCCCGCCGAGCGGGTTCGCCCGCTTGCCCGCGACCGAGCTGATGTTGACGATGATGCCGTCCTTGCGGTCGCGCATTTGCGGCAGCACGGCGTGCGTGCAATAGAACACGCCGTCGAGGTTCACGCGCACCAGATGGTCCCACGTGGCCGGGTCGAGGTCCTGCACGGCCCGATTCTTGACGTTCGCCCCCGCATTATTCACCAGGATGTCGATGCGGCCGAATTCCTGGGTCACGGCCTCGACCAGTCGCCGCACTTGGGCCTTGTCCGTCACGTCGCAAGGGTGCGCGCGGAGTCGAGCGGCGGCGCCTAGGCGATCGGCGGCGGACTGCAACTTGGCCTCGTCCCGGCCGGCGATCGCGACCGCCGCCCCTTCGTGAAGCAGCGCCCGGGCCGTCGCAAGCCCAATCCCGCTACCCCCGCCGGTAATGAGGACCGTTTTGCCGTCCAGCCGGGCCATGCGCGCCTCCCGAGGTTCCAGTCCGAATTGTTTCCAGCGCGAAGGATATAGTATGGTGGTGAGGTGGTCGGCTGGTCAGGTGGTGTCGCCTTTCACCACCTAACAACCAAACGACCTAACCACTTGTCTCGGAGCCATTCTATGAATGCCGACTTGCGCCGCCGCGCCAGCGACCTGACCACCCGTCTGACCCAGCTGCGGGACTCTCTTTGACATCGCCGGCAAACTCGCGCTGCGCGGGCAACTCACCGACCAGATGAGCCAACCGGCCTTCTGGGACAACCCCGAGAAGGCCAAAGAGACGATCCAAAAGCTCAAACCGCTCAACGCGCTGTTGAAGCCGTGGGAGGAACTCGAAAGCACTCTCGGGGACGTGGCGGCTCTGACCGAACTCGCCGACGAAGACGAGGGAATGGAAGGCGAGCTGGTCGAGACGCTGCCCAAGGTCGAAAAGCGACTCGACGAGTTCGAATTCCAGGCAATGCTGTCCGGCCCGCAGGATGCGTCGAACGCGTTCTTGCGCATCCAGGCCGGGGCGGGCGGGACGGACGCCTGCGACTGGGCGCAGATGCTCCTGCGCATGTACGCCCGCTGGGCGGAACGACACAACCTCTCGGTCCAACTGCAGGACGAATTGAAAAACGAGGAAGCCGGCATCCAGTCGGCCACGATCAAAGTCGTCGGCGATTACGCGTACGGCTATCTGCACGGCGAGTCCGGCGTGCACCGGCTGGTGCGGATCAGCCCGTTCGGCTCCGGTGACACGCGGCAGACCAGTTTCGCCGCCGTGGACGTGACGCCGGAACTGGACGACTCGATCCAGATCGAGATCCGCGAGTGCGACCTGGAACGGCAGACCTTCCGCTCCGGCGGCCCCGGCGGTCAGCATCAGAACAAAACCGAATCGGGCGTCCGTTACATTCACAAGCCGAGCGGGGTTGCCGCCGAGAGCCGCAGCGAACGCAGCCAGTTCAAGAACGACGCCAACGCGCTGGCGCTCCTAAAGGCGAAGCTCTACAAGATCGAGGAGCAGAAACGGCTTGCGGCCGTCGAGCAGGTGTACGACGCGAAGGGCGAAGTCGCCTGGGGCAATCAGATTCGCAACTACGTCCTGCAGCCGTATACGA
The DNA here is from genome assembly GCA_035494815.1 of Gemmataceae bacterium. Taxonomy (GTDB): domain Bacteria; phylum Planctomycetota; class Planctomycetia; order Gemmatales; family Gemmataceae; genus DATJGQ01. The sequence goes on along the minus strand of DATJGQ010000775.1, from coordinate 2,185 downwards.
TGGTGAAAGATGTCCGTACGGGACAAGAAACCTCGCAGGTCGGCCAGGTGCTCGACGGTGATCTCGACGATTTCATGCACGCCTATTTGCGGATGAAGACCGAGAAGTTGCACAAGGCGGCGGCGAAGGCGAAGTAGGCGGACTCATGTCTCAGGCCTGGGCGTTCGATGCCCCCGACATCGCCGCGACCGTCGCCTTCGGCCATCGGCTTGCGGGGTTGCTCTTTCCCGGGGCGGTGGTCGCGCTGATCGGGCCGCTCGGCGCCGGCAAGACGCATCTCGTGCGAGCGGTCGCCGAGGGCCTCGGCTGCGACCGCCGCCGGGTTAGCAGTCCGACGTTCGCGCTCGTGCACGAGTATCCCGGGCGGATGCCGATTTATCACTTCGACACATACCGGCTGCCGGATGAGGCGGCGTTCGCCGATTTGGGAGTGGACGAGTATTTCGCCAGCGACGGCATTTGCCTGATCGAATGGGCCGATCGGGTCGAGAAGGTGCTTCCCGCGGAGCACTTGCGCGTCGCGATCACGCCGACGGGCGACACGTCGCGGCGATTCGAGGTTGAAGGCCGCGGCGAACGCTATGGCGCGATCTTGCGGGCGCTGGATTTGTCGGAGCCGCGACCGTAAGGGAGCGGGCGTCCGCTCCCTTACGGTCGCGGCTCTGAAAGCCCTGTGAGCGGGCGCTGAAAGAATTGCCTATACGCGTCGCCGCAAATGCCCCGGCATGTGCGACCGCAACCGCTCGTAGAGCCGCATCGGCATCATCAACGTCGTCGCCGGGTGACCGAGTGTCAGCACCGCAGCCTTGTTCAGGTCGAGCTTGCCGACGCTCACGTCTCGGAACTGGTCCCACGGCACGAGCACGCCCGGCCGTCGCAGAATGAAGCCATTCGCCCGCAGGTAGAGTCCCGGATCGGCGACCACGACTTTGACGCAATGCCGGCACAGGTCAGGCCCGACCTTGACCGTATGCCGGTTGAATTCCTTTCCTGTCGGCTCGTTTTCGGTCGCGAATTGTGCGGCGAGGCGGCCCAATTCCCGGCTGCACCGGCGGCGCAAGATCAAGAGAACGGCGACCGCACCGACGACGACGCCCGCACAGCCGATCGCCAGATACAGGAGAGTGTCGGAATTCATGGCGCCGCCCTCGTGCCGGTGCGTCCGGCGGGGCCGAGCGCCCGGTCAGTCCTCCAGCTCCCGAAGGACGGCGACGCCCGGCACCTCGCGCCGGTGTTCCAGCCGTTTGAACACCTCGTACACCCGACGGTTCAGCGGGCACGGCCGATTGCCGGCCAGCCGCAGCAAATGTCCGGTGTAGTTGTCGATCTCCGTCCGTCCCTTGACGATGTCGCCGGCCATTGAGCAGTAGGTGCCGCGCAGGCTCGGGTAGAACGCCCAAGCCAGGGCGTTCGCCACGGCCGGCCGGCGGAGGATGGCGGCGACGACCCCGGGGGAGAGCGGGCCGACCGTGCCCAGCGGCAGGCCCGCCGCGCGCAGGATCGCGTGGTTTTCTTGTAATACCCGGAAAAACAGCCGCCGTGCCAGCGAGTCCGCGAGGAGTTGACCGTTGTCCAGCCCCGCCGCGGCAGCCAGCGGACTGATGGCGGCATTGTACATCAGTTTGCTGTGCTTGTATGGACGAATGTCGGAAACAAGCCTAACCGGAAAGAGGCCGGCCTTTTGCAATCGGTCGGCCCACACGGTCATCCTCCGCTCGACCGGGCCTCCCCGAAATCCGAGATACAGCTTGCCGGGGCGGGTAATCCGCGTATGCGTCTGGTGCGGACGGCATTCAGACACGAACGCCGCGATCCCCTCCGCCGCATGGCCGAGTGCTTCCAGCTGACGATCGAAACCGTTTTGCACCGGGACGACCGTAACGCCGGCCGGCAGTCGCGCGAGCACCGCGGGGTTGTCGTAACACTTGGTACACAGCCAGACGATTTCGTCGCCGGTCGGTCGCCAATGATCGAAGTGAACGAACTTTGTGGAGAGAGGTGGGCGTCGATCGACCGCGACGCCGTTCGCCATGCCGTACGCGACTTTGGCGGCGTCGGCCTCGACGAAGGTAACCTCGGCGCCGGATTTGGCGAACGCGTAGCCGACGGCGCATCCGATGCCGCCGGCGCCGACGATTGTGATTGCGTCCATGCGTACGTCTCAAGGCCGTCCGTTTCGCCGCCC
>DATJGQ010000774.1:0-3940 GCA_035494815.1 Gemmataceae bacterium | reverse complement strand
TTGGGCCTTGTTTGGTGACTTACGAGTCTTCATCAGACTTGGATTTCGCGGCCTGGCGAGCGGCATCGATGCGCAGCAATTCATCCATGAGTTTTGCGGGCCCGCGAAATGAGGTTTCTCGAAGGGCGGCGAATGCCTCGTCCAAGTTGAGCAATCCTCGTTCCGAGGCCAGGCTGAGAATTGCCAGTGTGCCAACTGCCAACAATCCCAATTGCCGCGCGACAGTGGTACCGTCGCGCTCGTCGATCAATAGTGCGTCGGCGTGGCGTTGTTGGGCGAGCGCGATTGCCGCGGATTCGCCGGGACCCAAGCCGGGGAAAGAAGCCACTTCCTGCGGAGAGCAAACTTCCAGCCACGCCGGCGGGTCTCGCGCCCAAGCCCTGACACGCGACGGGGCCTTGGCATGTTGCATTTCGGCGAGTACCTCGGGCGGAGTTATGACTCGTCCGAACAACGATGGCAAAACCTGATCGGCGCCGATCAGCACAAGATAATTGAGCGGCGACGTGTCGGATACGACAATCATTGATCGACGAGCTTGCGTAGGGCAGCGATCTGAGAACCCAACATTTCGGCCGACTGGAGATCCTCAGTCACCTGATGCCGCTTGAGTAGCTCGTCGGTTGCAAAACGGTCGAGTCCCAATGCAGTGGCGAGTTGAAAGTGCGTGAGCTTCGCTTGTCGGTACAGTTCCACAAGCGCGGCCTCCTTGGCGACCGCATCGAAGTCGGCCCATTCGCCGCGCAACTGCTGCTCGATCGACGTCGGTAATTCAAAGGTAATCGCCATGGTTGGAATCCCCGACGCGCTATTCTATCGCGATCGCGCGCAGGGCAGAAGTGCTGTTCGATCGGCCTCGCTGAAGTCCAGAAATTGCGCCATAGCAAGTAATGAATAGCGTTCGCGTGTCACGGAGCTTCGGGTCGCCTTCACGGGCCTGGCCACGCTGCCGGCCAATCCGGTGGACGCCTTCCAACTGACGCGAATCGGTCCCGACGGCTCGCCCGCGGACGTGACGCTCGTCGTGGACCTGTCGCCCTCGACCGCGACGCAGACGATCGCCCGGCTCACGTTCAGCGGCGGCCTGGCGGAGTTCGGCTCGCTCGTGGACGGCCTCTACCGGTTGAGAATCTTTGCGGCCCGGGTGAGCGGGTTCGGCCAGCCGCTCGACGGGGACGCGAACGGCACCGCGGGCGGGGACTTCTCGCTCGACCTGCACCGGCTCTACGGCGACGTCAACGGCGACAAGGCGGTCAACGGCCTGAACTTGACCGCCTTTCGCAGTGCCTTTGGCAGTACCTCCGCCGGCGCGGCCCTCGCCTTCCTTTCTGGACTTCAACGACGACGGCGCCATCAACGGCACCGACCTGGCCAGTTCCTCAGCCGCTTCGGCGTCATTCTTCCGTAGCAGTGGTCAGCGGTCAGTGATCAGTTGGCAGGGAAGACAGCTGAGTGACCTGTTTTTGCTGACAACTAATAACTGACAACTGACCACTGCTTTTTCGTTGGCGATCAACTCGCGCTCGGGTAGCATGGTCCCGTTTCACAGAGTGGATCGTTCAGTCTCGCCATTGGCGGCAGCGATCGTCGTCGCGCGTCGGAGTCATCGGCCGCGGTTGACGGTCGGGCGGCCGCCGACTCGCACGATCGCGGTCGATTTTGAAGTACGCGGTGCCCACGGTCTGGTCCACCCGAAGACGGGTGCTGGCCCCGATGGGAGTCGCTCATGTTGTCGAACAACCCGCGCCGGAAAGCACCGCGGCTGTGCGTCACGCGGCTGGAAGACCGCGCGCTTCCGGCGAGCAGCATTACCGTGATCTTTGGCGCCAATGGGAGTGGCAGTCTCGACGCGTTTCTGTTCGACACGACGCCGGGCGTCATCGCCGCGGCGGACGGGGGCGGCAATCCGGGAACCCTGTCGGTCAGCGCTCTTCGGGCCGTGGACTCGACGATCAACATCAGCGTCACGTCGACGAACGGCATCACCTTTAACGACCTGGTCGGCACGCTGACCTTCCAGACGGGGTCGGGCCATAGCGTCACGTTCGACTCCGGCGCCGGCGCATTGCTTTTCGTGTACGCCGGCGACACGCTGACGAGCAGCGGCGCGAGCCTGACCTTGATCGCGGGCACCAGTCTCACGGCATGCAACCTCAACAGCGGCGGCGGCGACGTCAGCCTGACGGCCACCGCGGGCGGGCCGGGCACACTCACCGCCCGCTCGATCCAGGCCGGCGGCACGGGCAACATCAGCCTGCAGGCGAACGGGGGCGGCGACGGCAGCGGCGCCATCACGCAGACGGGGACCGCCGCCGGCCAGACGGTGACGATCGCCGCGGCCGGTTCGGTGACGGTGGATGCGGTGCAAGGGACGAGCGTCTCGCTCAGCACGACGAACGGGTCGATCAACTCGTCGGGCGGTAATGCGATTCAGAGTAGTGGGCCGCTGATGCTGTCGGCCACAACCGGGATTGCGGTGAACACGGCCGCGGCGAGCATCCAGGCGGGCAACAGCACGTCGGGCGATATCAGCATCCGTCAGGTGGCGTCGCCGGCCCGGGCGCTGACGACGGCGGGGACCGGCGTGCGAAATCAAGCGCTCGCCGGATCGATCGCCATTAGCAATTCGGGGGACGCGATTGCCGTCGCCGCGGGCGCGCCGGTGCAGACCGCGAACGGTGCGATCACTCTCGCGGCGCTCGACATGAACATCGCCGGCACTGTCGACAGCGGCACGGCCCGGACGACGCTGGCCAATTCGACGGCCGGCCGGCCGATCGACCTGGGGACGAACGCGGCGGGGTCGATCGGATTGACTCAGGCCGAGCTGAACAACGTCACCACGGTGGCGCTGCAAATCGGCGGCCCGACGGCGGGGAGCATCGTCGTCAGCGCGGCGGTGGCGGCCCCGGTCGGCTGGTCGACACTCACCCTCCTCAACGGCGGTGCCATTGCGGGAGCGACTACTTCTCTTACGGTGCCGAACCTCTGCATCACCTCCCCCGGGCCGGTATTTCTGACCGGGGCGAACAAGATCGGGACTTTGGCGGCGTCGCTCACCGGCCCGCTGTCGTTCGTCCAAACGACCAACCCGCTCGTCATCGGCTCAGTTGACGGCGTCGCGGGGATCAGTACTTCCGGGGCGGACGTGACGATCACCGCCAACGCGTTGGACGTGCAGCAGGCGATCAATGCCGGTGCAGGAAGCGTCACGGTCCAGGCCTTCGGGATCGACATCAGCCTGGGCGGCGCCGACACGGCCGCCACGCTCGGATTGAATGACGCCGAACTGGGGCGGATCACCGCCGGCGTCCTGCGCGTCGGCTCGACGTTCTCCGCGTCAACCACGGTTACCGGCGCGATTACCCGACACGTCGGCTATCGCGCGCTTTCGCTCGTGAGCGGCGGTACGATCTCGCAGTCGGCCGCTCTGTCGGTCGCCAACCTGGCGGTGCAAGCGGCGGGCAACGTCTCGCTCACCAACGCGGGCAATGACGTGGACACGTTGGCCGTCCAACTGACCGGCACGGGTAGTGCCTTCTCGTACGTGGATACGAACGCCGTCGCGGTCGGGACGGTGGACCTCGTACCTGGGATTGTCGTCAACGGACCTGTGACGCTCACGGCCGGAGCGTCGATCACGGACGGCAACAGCGTCGCGGTGAACGTGTCCGCGGGCAGCCTCGCGGCCACGGCGGCGACCGGCATTGACCTCGACGTCGCCGTCACCACGTTGACGGCCGGCCTGACCGGTAACGGCCCGATCACTCTATCACAAGGCACCGTCGCCCCGGCGGCCGTCAATAGTCTCAACGCCGGCACCGGGACGATCACACTCGACGGCGGCACGTTCAACCTCGCCAAAGACAACGTCATCGCGGCGACCAGCTCGCTGAACATTGACGGGCTGGCCACACTCAACCTCGGCGGCTTCAACTCG
>DATJGQ010000773.1:0-3236 GCA_035494815.1 Gemmataceae bacterium | reverse complement strand
TCGTCCTTGGGCGAGATCCAGAAGTGAGTGCTCGCGGCTCCGCCCCAGCCGAACTCGCCCGGCGGGCTGCCTGGGCTCTTCTCGTCGGTGGCGACGCGCACCGAAAAGCCCAGGCCGAAGCCGACGCCCTCACGGCGCATGGGGCCCACGCTGATCGGGATGGCCTCATCCGGCAGATGGTTTTTCGTCATTAACTCTACGGACCTGTCCTGCAGGACACGTTTGCCGTCCAGTTGCCCCTTGTTGAGCAGCATCTGGCAGAACCGCGCGTAATCCCGCCCCGTTGAGACCAGGCCGTGACCGCCGAACGGCGGCGCCGATTGGTTCAGGTACGGGCTCTTGGTCGGAGGGTCGGTGACGATCAGTTTGCCGTTCGGGTCGCGGCCGTGCGTGGCCCCAAATCGCTCCCGTTTCGTCTCGGGGACGTAAAAGGCGGTGTCCTTCATTTCCAGCGGCTCGAAGATGTTTTCCCGGGCGAAGTCCGCTAGACCTGTCTTCGAGACCACCTCGACGACCCGGCCGAGCACATCGGTGGAGACGCCGTAGTGAAAGCGGCTGCCGGGTTGCTGGACCAGCGGCAGTCTGCCCAGCTTTTCGACCGTCTTTTCGAGCGTATCGGCCGGGGCAAGTACCTTGTGTTCGAGGTAGAGATCAGCGACCGGCGATTTTACGAAGCCGGCGTAGGTCAGCCCCGACGTGTGGCACATCAGGTCGCGGATGGTCATTTCCCGACTCGCCGCGACGAGCTTGAGTTCGCCCCCCTCGCCGCCCGCGTGGACCTTCACCCCCTTGAGCTGGGGCAGGTAGTTCGAGACGGGGTCATCGAGCTGGAACTGGCCCTTCTCGAACAGGATCATGGCCGCCACCGTGGTGACCGGCTTGGTCATCGAGTAGAACCGGAACAGGGTGTCCTTCTCCATCGGCTTGCCGGTGTCCACGTCGCGGACGCCCTGGGCGTCGAAGAGGACGATTTTCCCGTGCCGGGCCACCACGACGACGGCGCCGGCCACCCTGCCGTTCTTGATGAGATCGGTAACGGCGGCCCTGGCCTTCTCCAGGCCGGCAGCCGACAGGCCGACCTCACCGGGCTTGGCAGCGGGTATCTCCCCGGCCGCCAATGTCGCTGGACACAGCAAGCAAAAGACGAGGAGCAGGGCAGATCTGTTCGTGATCACGTCGTCGGCCTCGCTTAGTCCCGGTTAGTTCGGAGCACAATCCCGGTGTTCTAGGTTTACCCGCGCGCAAGTGGGTCAGGCGTCAGCTCGTCGCAATGGCCGGAGTGGTTCGTGGGCACATTGTATAGCCTCCGTACGGGTCGCGGGACAAGCTCACCTCTCGAACGCGAAGACCTTCTTCCAGTCCCTCTCCATATCCGCCACGGTCCAGCCGCGCTTGGACGCCTCGTCGAGCGCCCGCTCCAGGCGGCCGAAGTGGGTCCCGCGGTCGATGTCCACTCCGCGATCAGCTTGCGCATCAGCTGGGCCACCGGTCGCCACAACTGTGCCGGCATCACGGCAGGATGACGCCGAAGCGGTTGCGGAACTGGGCCAGGTCGGTCCCATTGATGACATCGTCGCCGTTGAAGTCCAGGAACGAAGCATAGGCCGCGTCGGCGGACACCGTCCCGAACGCGCCGCGGAACGCCGCCAGGTCCAGCCCGTTGACCGCCTTGTCGCCATTCATGTCGCCGTAGAGGCGGTGCAGACTCGACGCGTTGTCCCCGCCCAGCAGACCCCCGTTCACCTGACTACTGAACACCTTCAGCGAATAGTTACCGTCTATCAAGGACGGCGCGGTGGCCGAACCTTCGGTTAGCGGGCCGGAGAAGGTCAGGCGGGCGATCGTCTGCGTCGGTGTCGAACCGAACAAGTCCACCGCCAGCGTCACATTGCCGCCCGCGGTCCGGGCAAGTTGGAACGCATCGGCCGCCGGCCCGGCGAAACTCACGACACCGGAAAAAGCGACCGTCAGGCTCCGCACCATCGACCGCTGGGCTGTGCCGTTGTCGATCGTGACCGCCTGCACCACCGCCCCGGGGGCGGAGACGGCGATGAAGACGCTGGCCGGGCTGCTGTCCAGGATGCCGTTATTCACCTTGTACTGCAGGCCGTCTTGGCCGACGTAGCCGGCGGCCGGGGTGTAAGTCAGGTTGGGGGCCGTGCCGCTGAGCGTGCCGTGCTGCGGTGGCACCGTCACGATGAACGTGAGCGGCCGGTTTTGCGGGTCGGAGCCGAGCATGGTCAACGGCGTCGGCGTATCTCGGGGAACGTCCAGGCCAAACCCGACGGCCGTCGGCTTGCCGATCACGGTCAGCGCGGCCGCGTTCGTCGTCGCGGTGCCCGAACTATTGCTGAACACCGCCCGGAACAGGTTGCCGTTCTGCGAGAAGGCGGCGGTGAAGGTCAGGCCGGTGCTGATCGCACCGCTGATGTCGGAGAACGTCGCTCCGCCGTTGGTGCTCACCTGCCACTGCAAGGTCGGAGTCGGGGCTCCTGAGGCCGACGCCGTGAACGTCACCGGATTGCCTTCGTTGGCAGTCTGACTCGCGGGCTGGCCGGTGATCGTGGGCGGGGCGGGGTTCGCGCGCGTCAGGGCCACGTCGTTGCCGTCGCCAGCGGCGTAGCTGATAACGAACGTCTGCCCGCCGGCGGTCAGGACCGACCCGGGGGACAAGCCGTTGAAAGTGCCGATCACCGGGTCGGTGCCGTCGTTGTCGATGAGCGTGATCGCCGTGCCGACGGAGACGGGCGTCGCCAGGCTGAGCTGCAAGGCGCCGCCGACGGCTAGTGAGCCTTTCACAATGAGGCGGTCTGAATTCGCGGCGTCCACCAGCTTCATGGCCAGCGTCGCAGCACTGTCGAACGACGTGTTGCCCGCGGTCAGCCGGCTAACCCCGCCGCTGCCGCCGGTCGTGAGTGTGCCGCCCGTGACCGTCACCGGCCCGACCGTGTCGGTCAGGCCGTTGAGGTCAAAAATGCCGCCGGGGTTGACCGTGACGGGGGCGGTGTCGGCGATTTGGCCGCCGACCAGTTCGCGGAAGGTGCCGCCGGCGATCGTGAGGTTCCCGGGCACGTTTATGGCCCCGCCGTCCCGGTCCACCAACAGCGTGCCCGCGGAGACGGTCGTAGACCCGTAGGTGTTGCTTGACGACCCCGCATACCGCAGCGTGCCGGCGCCGTTCTTTTGGACGTTGCCGTTGCTGATGACGGCGCCGACGATCAGGTCCGGGTCGGCGG
>DATJGQ010000772.1:0-2143 GCA_035494815.1 Gemmataceae bacterium | reverse complement strand
GTGCCGGGCGGACGGCCTGCACCAGATCACCCGCGACCACACCTTTGCCCAGGAACTGGCCGACCTCGGCACCATCCGGCCGGACGAGGTCGCGACCCATCAGTTCCGCAACGTTCTGACCCGCGCGCTCGGCGGGCTCGGTCAGCGGGTCGACGCCGACGTGTTTCGGCTATTACTGAACGAAGGCGACCAGCTGCTGCTCTGCACCGACGGACTGACGGACATGGTCATTGACGGGGACATCGGCGCGATCCTCCGGCGGGCCGCGACCGCCGACGAGGCGTGCCGCGAACTGGTCGAACTCGCCTTGAATCACGGCGGCAAGGACAACGTCACCGTCGTCCTGGCCCGCTATTCGTTCGTCCGCGACCAGTGACCGTTCGCGCGGCGGCCCTGACCCGGGCATGGAACGTGCGGTGTCCGATTTCGTGGACCTTCTGCGAAACGTCCGGCTGTGCGAAGGACTGGCCGAGGACGACCTCCGCCGCTTTGCCGCGTGTGTCACGAGTCGGACCTGTGCGACGGGCGAGTATGTCTGTCGCGCGGGGGAGCCGAGCGCGAACGTCTACATCGTCATCTCGGGCCGGTTGCGCGGGTCGGTGGGGCTCGAGAACGGCCAGGAACAGGTGGTCGGTCATCTCAACCCCGGCGACAGCTTCGGCGAATACGCCCTGCTCGACGCGGAGAACTATCCGCTCAACATCCGGGTCATCGACGACGCGCGACTGCTCGTGATCCACCGGGCGGAATTCATCGAATTGTTCCAGTCGATCCCGCGGATCGGCGTCAATCTGGTGCGAGCGCTCGGCGTGCGCCTGAAACAGGCGTACGGCCTTCAGAACCCGGACGTCGTGGCGAAGACGGTCGGCGTCGTCGCGGCTGGTGCTCGTGCATGGCGCGTGCTCGACCGAGTCTGTGACGCGCTGGCGGCGGCAGGAGAACGCGTCGCCCGGCTCGGCGACGACTTCCGGCCCGCCGAAGACTGGGAGCGACTCAAGCGATCCCACGACCGCATCGTCGCCGCGTATGATGTCGCGGCTCTTTCCGACGGCGTGGTCGCCGCGCTGGACCGGTGCGACACGATTCTTTGGCTGGTCGATTCGGAGAACGAGCCCCGGTTGCGGGCGGTAGTCAACGATCTGCTTTCGAGAGACCCATCCGTCGCGGAACGCGTCCTGGTCGCCTGGCTGTTGGAGAAGGGGCGGACGGTCGCGCCGCGGTGGCACGGGGCCTGGTCGCTGCGGCAGCGTCACTCGGTCATCGAGTCGGACGATTCGCCCCGGAGCGTGGCCCGGCTGGTCCGACGACTCCGCGGCGTGACGCTCGGCCTGGCGTTGGCCGGCGGTGGCGCCCGCGGCATGGCCCACCTCGGCGTCTTGCGCGCGTTCGACCGCGCGGGCATCGGTTTCGACGTCATGGCCGGGACGAGCTGCGGGGCGCTCGCCGGCGTTACCTACGCCGCCGGATACACGCCGGACTTCGCCGTCGAGGCTTACACTCGCGACCTGACCCCGCCGCGGCCGTTCCGCATCTTCCCGCGCGGGACAAACTGGTATCTGCTCAGCAAGTTCCGCGGCGGCGGCTGGGAGCCGATGCTGCGAAAGTATTTCCACGACTGGCGGCTGGAGGAGTTGGCGATCCCGTTCACGACGGTCGCCGTCGATCTCGTCCGCGGCAGGGAGGTGGTCCGCGACACCGGCGACGCCGTCCACGCCATGCTTGAAAGCATCAACCTGCCGGGCGTCTCGCGCCCAATCAACCGCGACGGCATGGCACTGATCGACGGCGGAATACTCAACAACCTTCCCGCCGATCTTCTCACGTCGCGCGGGGCGGACTTCGTCGTCGCGGTGGACGTCACGACGCGACTCCAGGCCGAGTTCGCCGGCAGCCGCCCGAACACACCGACGGCCGAGATGCGCCGGGCCGGAACGCTCGAGACGCTCTTCCGCGTCCTTGACGTGCAGGCGCGCGGGTTGAACGCGTTCCGCACTCGGTCGGTGGACCTGATGATCGAGCCGGACACGTCGGCGTTCACGTTCGTGGACTTCACGAAAACACCACGACTCGCGGAAGTGGGCGAGGCCGCCGCCGAGCAGGCGCTGCCGCGACTCAAAGAGCTGTTGGCCGACCTCGAGCGGCG
>DATJGQ010000771.1:0-2272 GCA_035494815.1 Gemmataceae bacterium | reverse complement strand
CAATTCACGAACGCGACGTACCGCAATATCGGCGTGCGGCCCCCGCCCGAGGACACGGGCCGCCAAGAGGTCACCGGTCTCGCCGGCGATCGTGGGCGATTCAAGGTCCCGACGCTACGCGGCGTGGGATTGAAGGCGACCTACATGCACAACGGGGTGTTCTCGACGCTCCAGGACGTCATCGGGCACTACCGTCCCAACAACCCGGCGATCTTCCCGGACAACATCGACCCGATCCTACCGGTACCGGTGCCGCCGCAGGTCGGGCCGGCTCTCGTCGATTTTCTCGTCAACGGCCTCACCGATCCGCGCGTCGCGGCTCAATCGTTCCCGTTCGACCAGCCGGCCCTGCACGCGGGCGGCCTTCCGGTGCTTTCGTTCGATGCGGACAAGGCAACTCTTCACTGGCCTTCTCTTCAGGGCGTGACCTCGTACGTCATGTACCGCGGCGGCCTCGCCGACCTCGTCGACGGCAACGCCGACGGATTGCCCGACGGTGGCTACGGCGTTTGCGTCACCGGAGACGACCCGAACCCGGCCGACACGGTCTTCGTCGACGCGGAGATCCCGGCGGCGGGTCAGGGCTTCTTTTACTTGAAGGGCGTGCGCGACGGCGGGATCGTGCGAGGGTTGGGCGTCACCTCGGCCGTGAAGCCCCGGCTGCCGGCCGCCGATTGCCCGTAACGCTCATTCCTCGGAGCTCAGTTCAACTGGTCGAGCAAGGCTTCCAAGTCGGTGCCCGACGCCGGGAGGCACGGCAGGAGGAGCGAGCGGCGGCTCCCGTAGGACGCATGCGCGCCGAACAGGGCGCGCCACTCCGCGGCGCGGGATGCGTTGTAGTCGTCGAGGAGACCGGCCGGCGCTCCCGGGCGGAGCGTCCGCACGAGCCGCTCCGCGAGATCGTGCGCCTCGCGTAAGCCGACATTCATGCTTTGGCCGCCGAGCGGTCCCGTGAGATGGACCGCGTCCCCCGCCATCCAAACCCGGTCCGCACCGAACGACGTCGCCAATTTGCGCTCGAAGAGGCCGAGCGCGGTCCACTCGATGCCGCCGAGGTCGCCGTGGAACCAGGGCGCGAACGACGCGGCGAGCTCGGCGAGACGGGCGGCGTCGGGACGATGCTCTTCGGCGGCGTCGATCGGAAAGCTGAAGCGGCAGCGCCCTTCGGGGAGAGGCCAATAGCCGCCGACCCGGTCTCCCGCGACCATCAGACGGCCGTCCGCGGGAACGTCGCCGCCGCTCGCGAACTGGAACACCGAGTAGAGCTGGCCCTTCCCCTGGTCCGCCAACGCGATGCCGAGGCGCCGCCGCACGAACGAATCGTAGCCGTCCGCGCCGACCACGTAGCTCGCTCCGATGTCGAGCAGCTTGTCGACGACCACTTCGGTGTGAGCGATCGGATACCCCGTCGAGACCTTGTCGAGGCGGGCCACGGTGAGGTTGACGCGATCGGCGGCCGGCTCGAGGGCCTGCACGCGGTGATCCCACTGGACCGTAACGCCGCGTTTGGCCAGGGCCGCTTCGAGGATGGCCTCGAGACCGGACTGGGGAAGGACGACCACGTGCTGGTGCGGCCCGGAAACCCGCTTGAAGTCGATTTCGTCGCGCCGCGTCGATCCTTCGTAAACGCCGAGCTGGGTCACCACGCGACCGGCCGCCGTGCAGCTTCCCGCGAGCCCGAACCCCTCGAGCAGGCGCAGCGTCGCCGGGTGGAGCACCAGGGCATAGCTGTGGGCCGCGGTGCGCCGGCCCGCATCGTAGATCTGGACGTCGACGCCGGCGGACTTCAGCGAGATCGCGGTCAGAAGACCCACGGGTCCAGCGCCCACCACGACCACTTCGGTTCCACGCTTTCCGGGCATCATCTCACCTCGCGCGAGCAGGATAGCCTTCCCGGTCCCTTGCGCCCAGAATAAACCTCGCGAAGCCGAGTTGGAATCGCGCTTCGGACGGGAACGGTCCGCTGTTCGAGGACGGCATGACGACCACACCACCCTGGACGCGGCGCACGTTCGTCGGACTCGCGATCGCGGCCGGCGCGGGAACGCTCGCGGGATGCGGCGGAGCCGCCGGGACCGCGGCCCTGCGCGAGCGGGCGAAGCGGCTCGGGGCCGGCCTCGATTGCTCGGATGTCTCGGACCTCCAACCGGCGGAGGCGCGGACTCGGGAGGATAACCAGTACCGGCAGCACTCCGACAGGGACGACCAGTTCTGCCTGGGCTGCCTGAATTTCGTCCCCGCGCCGGTCGAGACCGCATGCGGCACCTGCAAG
>DATJGQ010000770.1:0-8141 GCA_035494815.1 Gemmataceae bacterium | reverse complement strand
GTCGTCCTCTACACCGCCAGCGGCACTTACCACGCCATCCGACTGCCGATCGATTCGCCGACCATCGACGTCCTTCGACGGCTCGACCACAGCGCGATTTATCTTTTGATCGCCGGGACCTATACGCCCGTGTTCGCCGTGCTGCTACGCGGCCGTCCGCGGGTGGCGCTGCTGACGACAGTCTGGCTGCTCGCCGCAGCGGGGATCGCGGCCAAGTGGCTGTGGCCGATCGCGCCGGATGCCGTGTCGGTGAGTCTGTACCTCGCACTCGGCTGGCTCGCCGTGGTCCCTCTCCGGGCGCTGCTGCGGGCGGTCGGTTGGGCCGGCATGGCGTGGGGGCTCGCGGGCGGGCTGTTCTACACGGCCGGTGCGGCCTGCGAATTGGCCCGCTGGCCGGTGCTCATCCCCGGCGTGATCGGCTGGCACGAAGTCTTTCACGTCTGCGACGTGGCCGGCACCGCTCTGCACGTCGTGTTCATGATCCGCTGCGTGATCCCGTTTCCCAAGCCGGCGGCCGCGAGTCTGATGCGTCCCAGAAGCGTTCGCCGCTCACAAACCGGGTGCCCTGTCGGCACCGGATCGAATTCTTTATGATCACATGGACATGAGCCTTCTCGCGCGGTTTCCTCACGGACGCCGCCGTGCCGGAGCATTGCCCCATGCCGCTCATCGACGTGAACCTCCCGGCGGCCGACGGAACCGTTCCAGGCGACGTCCGGGCCTTTCTCGCCGAAGCGGAGCGCCGGATCGAGCACTTCCAGCAGTCGGCCCGTGTCCCGGCGTTTGTGCCCAGTGATTTTGATCGCGTTTACCAGACGCTCAAGACGGTCGAGACGACCGCGATTGCGCCGGGCCGTCGGGTCTGCGAATGGGGGAGCGGCTTCGGCGTCGTCGCCAGTCTCGCGGCGATGCTCGAGTTCGACGCTTATGGCATCGAGATCGAGCCGGAACTGGTCGACGCCGCGCGGCGGCTCGCCCACGATTTCGAATTGCCCGTCGAGTTCGTCTGCGGCAGCTTTATTCCCATCGGCGGCGAGAATCTTGTCGATGCCGGCAGCACCTTTTCCTGGCTCACCCCCGATAGCGGCACGGCGTACGAGGAGATCGGGCTCGATGCGGATGATTTCGACATCGTCTTCGCGTATCCCTGGCCGGACGAGGAAGACGTGATCTGGAGGTTGTTCGAACGGTACGCCTCGACCGGGGCCGTGCTCATCACCTATCACGGCAGCGACGACATTCGCGTCCAGCGCAAGACGCAGGGCCGTTCGCGACAGCACCGCCGATTCGGCGGCGGCGTCAGAACATAAAAAACCCCGGCGGGCCGAAGTCCGTCGGGGTTGCGCGGCGCGCTGCCGCTCAACGGGTTAGCGGCGGATGTCGCGCCGCTCCATCCGGCGTTCCGGGCCCGGTCGTAGGCCGTAGTAGCCGTAAATCCTCTCCTGATAGCCCGGCGCCCAGACGTTCGGCCACGTCTGCGTAGTAAACGTCGGGACCTGCTGGAACTGCGACTGGGTGATGTTCACCGTGGCGGTTCTCTGCTCGAAGTTGAACTTCGCCGCCTGCCACGGCACCAGCACGTACTTGCCCTGGTTCAGCACCACGAGGTAATCGATGTAGCCGTCATCGCTGAACACCACGTCGTCGACGGTGCCGATGGCGAGATTACCTTCGATGCTGACCTTGGTGCCGAGGACATTCTTCACGCGATAGGACTGATGCTGGCCGGTCGTCCGGGTCTCCGTACGCTCCACCTGAACCGGCGGGGCCGATTCACGACGATCGTCGCGGCGATCCTGGCGGTCATCGCGGCGGTCGTCGCGCCGCTCCTGTCGCGGCGGATCCTGCCGCGGCGGGGGTGGTTGATTCTGCGCCCGCGCGGGCGACGCGAGGACGGCCGCCCAGCACGCGGCGGCCGTTGTGGCGCACAGTGCACCCTTAAACATGGCATGCTTCTCCTGATCCGAGGATACTTGTCCCAAGACCACGCGCCCGGGCGCAATACGAACCCGGGTCACGTCGCCTTGCCCAGACCTGAGAGAAGTCGCAACTCCCGTGCCTTTTCCCGATGCCGACGGTTGACTAAAAAGTGCTGAGTGAAAAGTACCAAGCATCGACAATCCCTCAGCACTTTTCACTCAGCACTCAGCACTCTTCTTCTCAGCACTGAGGAATGAAATGCCCCGCGCCGACTATCGCCACGTCCGGCATCTGTGGGACGACGCCAAAGCCAAGCAACTCGACCCGCTCGGCCGGCTGGTGTACCGCTCGAACATCCTCGGGGCCGATCTGCGGATCACGAACACCGGCGGCGGCAATACGTCGTCGAAGCTGACCGAGAAGGACCCTCTCTCGGGAAAGCCGGTCGAGGTGCTCTGGGTGAAAGGCTCCGGCGGCGACTTGAGGACGTCCGGCAAGGAGAACTTCGCGTCGCTGGACATGGATCACTTGCTCGGCCTGATCCCCCGCTATCGGGAGACGCCGGGCCGCGGTCCGAAAACGCCGGTCGAAGACGCGATGGTCGGTCTGTACCCTCACTGCACGTACAACCTCAATCCACGGGCCAGCTCGATCGACACGCCGCTGCACGGGTTCATCGCGGCCCGGCACGTCGATCACATGCACCCCAACGCGGTGATCGCCATCGCCGCGAGCCGCAACGCCGAACGCCTGATGCGTGAGATCTACGGCGACGACATGGCGTACACGCCCTGGCTGCGGCCCGGGTTCGAACTCGGCCTGCGGATGCAGTCGGTCGGCAAGGAGTATCCCAAGGCGAAGTCGATCCTGCTCGGGCAGCACGGGCTCATCAACTGGGCCGACGACGACAAGGCGTGTTATGAGTTGACGCTCGATTTAATCGAACGGGCGGCCCGGTACATCGAGGCGAAGGACAAGGGTGAGAAGACCTTCGGCGGCCGGATGTACGCCGATCTTCCCGAAGCGAAGCGGCGCGAACTACAGATCAAGCTATTGCCGTGGCTCCGCGGCCGGCTGAGCCAACAGAAACGAATGATCGGCACCTTGCAGGACGACACGACCATCCTGCGCTTCGTCAATAGTGCCGACGCCCCGCGATTGTCCGAAGTGGGCACAAGCTGCCCGGACCATTTCCTGCGCACCAAGATCAAGCCGCTCTACGTCGCGTGGGACCCGGCGAGCGGCGACCTCGACCGCCTCAAGGGGATGCTCCAGGACGGGCTGGCGAAGTATCGCGAGGACTACACCGCCTACTACAACCGCTGCAAGCACCCGGACTCGCCGGCGATGCGCGACCCCAGTCCGACGGTCATCCTCGTACCCGGCCTGGGAATGTTCGCGTGGGGCAAGGACAAGAGCGAGTCGCGGGTGACGGCCGAGTTCTACAACTGCGCCGTCGAAGTGATGCGCGGGGCGGAGGCGATCGACGAGTACATCGCGCTGCCGCAGCAGGAGGCGTTCGACATCGAGTACTGGCTGCTGGAAGAAGCGAAACTGCGGCGGATGCCGCCGGAGAAGGAGCTCGCGCGGCAGGTGATCGCGGTCGTGGGCGCCGGCAGCGGCATCGGCCGCGAAGTCGCGCTGCGCCTGTCGAAAGACGGCGCCCACATTGTAAGTGTCGATCTGAACGCCGACGCCGCGAAAGAAACGGCCGCGATGGTCGAGAAGAAGCAGGGGGCGGGAGTTGGCGTTGCGGGCAGCGGCATTTCTGGCTGCGGGCCGGCCGTCGGATTGTCGTGCGACATCACCAAACGTGAGAGCGTGTGGGCCATGCTCGGGGAGGCGACTTTGGCCTACGGCGGCATCGACGGCGTCGCGGTGACAGCCGGCGTCTTCGTCCCGCCGGACACGCAAGGTCGCATCAGGGACGAGCATTGGGCGCTAACCTTCGGCATCAACGTCACCGGCTCGTACCTCGTCGCCGACGAAGCCGCGGTGTTATGGAAAGAGCAGGAACTGCCGGCGAATCTCGTGCTGACGACGAGCGCCAACGCGGTCGTGCCGAAGAAGGGGAGTCTGGCGTACGACACGAGCAAGGCCGCCGCGAACCACCTGGTGCGCGAATTGGCCGTCGAACTCGCGCCGCTGGTGCGCGTCAACGGCGTCGCACCGGCGACGGTGGTGCAAGGCAGCAGCATGTTCCCGCGCGATCGCGTGATCGCGTCCTTGGCGAAATACAAGATCCCGTATTCGGATTCCGAGAGCGACGATGTCCTGCGCGAAAAGCTCGCCAACTTCTACGCCGACCGAACCTTGACGAAATCGCCGATCACGCCGGCGGACCAGGCGGAGGCGTTCTTCGTGCTCTTTAGCCCGCGCCTGAGCAAGACGACCGGGCAGGTCATCACCGTGGACGGCGGGCTGACCGAGGCGTTTTTGCGATGAATCACGAAAGCACGAAATACGAAATCACGAAAAGAAGATGTCTTGTGTTTCGTGATTTCGTATGTCGTGCTTTCGTGATTCTAGATGACCAGCGTCCCCGTGCGGATCAGATACGCCAGCCGGCCGCGCTGCTCGGCGTTTAGCAAGGCATGAATCTGGCCGAGCGCCTTCAGGACAGCGTCCCGCAGCCGTTCGGCGCTTTTGACGCGGAGTTGCCCGCCTTCCGTGGCCTTGCCGGCGTCGAAGGCGTCGCCGGTGAGCGCGTCGGCGAACGACGAGATCGTCCGCCGCTGGTCCACTTCGGCTTGGGCACGTTCGGTCTTCAGTTCGTCCAGCATACGGGCCAGTTCGGCGATTTGCCCCTCGTCGAGGTCGAGCTTGTGCGCGAGGAAGCGCAACGGCCGGCGAACGCCGAATGCGCCGGCGCCAAAGTCGTCACCCATGTCGGGACTCACGGATTCGGGGTCGCGGCAGACGCCGTGGCGCCGGCCCCAGGGGCCGAAGGCGAACGCGAACGCACGGGGATTGCAAGGACCAGAATGGTGCATCGTCAGGCTCCTTTCGCGCGGGGCCAGTCGCTCCCGCGGGGACTTCACGCGTGGGCGAAGTACCACACGCTATCCGAATCGTAGCCTCGCCGAGTCCGGGGTCAAGTCGGCGAAAAACGCTTGACAGGGCTGCGGCGCCTTTGTACTATTGTACTAGTACAAGATACAAGACCCGGTGGTGTCGGCCGTGGACATCCACATCTCACAAGGCGACGGCGTGCCGATTTACCTGCAGATCGTCAACCAGGTGAAATACCTGGTCGCGTCGGGCCGCCTGGCCGTCGGCGACGAGCTGCCGACGATCCGTGCCCTGGCCGAGCGGCTCGTCATCAATCCGAACACGGTCGCCCGTGCTTACCGCGAACTGGAATCGGCGGGGATCGTCGCCGCCCGGCGGTCGGCCGGCACGGTCGTGACCGACACCGGTTCGCCTCTCGCCCGCCGGGAATGTGTCGGCATCCTCACCGAACGGGTGGACGCTCTGCTCGCGGAAGCCCGGCAGATGAATTTCGGGACCGAAGACGTCTTAGACTTGATCCGGAAGCGGGACCGGGCCATCCGGCCCCGCGCGGAGGAGAAGTAAACCCATGACCGTTGACACGCGCGGAGGCGGGGAACCCGTCATCGCGATTCGCGGCGTGACGCGACAGTTTCGGGCCACACTGGCCCTCGACCGGGTGAGTTTGTCGGTGCCGCGGGGCGTCGTGTTCGGGCTCGTCGGGCCTAACGGTTCGGGCAAGACGACCCTCATCAAGCATGTACTTGGGCTGTTACGGGCACAGGCCGGCACGGTGCGCGTGTTCGGCCGCGACCCGGTGGCAGACCCGGTCGGCGTCCTGTCGCGGGTCGGCTGTCTCACGGAAGACAATGACCTGCCCGGCTGGATGCGCGTCGAGGAATTGCTGCGCTACATGCGGGCGTTCTACCCGACCTGGTCGGACGAGTACGCCGAGGAGTTGCGGCGGGCGTTCGCACTGGAGCCGGGCGTACGGATTCAGGAGCTGTCCAAAGGGCAGCGCGCCCGCGTCGGTCTCGTGGTCGCCCTGGCGTACCGGCCCGAACTTCTGGTGCTCGACGAGCCGTCCGCGGGCTTGGACCCGCTCGTCCGCCGCGACATCCTCGGGGCGATCGTCCGCACCATCGCCGACGAGGGGCGCACGGTCCTGTTTTCCTCGCACCTGCTGGACGAGGTCGAACGGGTCGCCGATCACGTCGCGATGATCCATCGCGGGCGGATCGTCTTCGACGCGCCGCTGGACGAAATCCGGGCGACGCATCGGCGACTGACCGTTCGCTTCCCCGAGCCGCGGCCACGGCCGCCGGCGCTGGCGGGCGTCCTCGCCTGGGAAGGCTCGGGCCGCGAGTGGTCGGCGGTCTGCGCCGCCGACGCCGTCGGGCTTAGGGCCGCGGCGGAAGCGACCGGCGGGTCGGTGGTGGCGGAGCACGATCACGGCCTGAACGAAATCTTCGTCGCGCGTGCGGGGGCCGTCGCGGCCCGGGCGGAGGTGTAACCGATGAACTCGCCGGCACTGGCACTGACCGGTCAAGTCTGGCGACGGCACCGGCTCGGACTGTCGATCTGCGCCGGCGTGTGGCTCGTCATGGTCGCCCTCGCGATAGTCGTGCCGCCGGCCGCGTCGCACGCCGGGCCGGAGGACGGGCCGCTCCTGGCGGCGCATTTCATCTTCCTGATCGGCAGCTTCGTGCCGATGATTTCGTACGTCATTTGCGTTTTCGTCTATAACCGGGACGGCCCGCTCGAAGATCGCGAGTCGGCTTTTCCGAAGTGGACCTTCCGCCTGCCCGTCCGGACCTCGTCCCTGGTTGCCTGGCCGATGCTCCAGGCCACGGCGGTGACGTCGGCCGTGTGGGGCGCCTGGAACGTCACCGTGCTCTGGCCGACCGGGTTAGACGTACCATTGCTGTGGCCTGCGCTCGTGGTCGCCGCTGTGATGGCCTGGTTGCAAGCCGTGAGTTGGTTTCCCCACCCGCTTCCGTTGGTCCGCATCGTCACGTTGGTGCTTGCGGTCGGGATGATCGCGCTGATCCCCATATGCGGGATCAATTCGGAGCGGGCGCCGATCGTTTGGATGCCTCTGCTGGCGGCCTTTGTCCCGGCCGCTTACGCGGTCGCGCTGGTCGGCGTCGCCAAAGCCCGCCACGGCGACACCCCCGAATGGACGTGGCCGCAGCGGCTTTGGAAGGCGGTCCGCGATCGGTTGCCACGGCGACGCACAGGGTTCGAGTCGGCGCTGCAAGCGCAAGCGTGGTTCGAGTGGCGGGTGCGTGGGATCGGCATCCCGTTCATCATCGGGGTGCTTCTGGTCGTCTGGGTGCCGATCTTTCTGGTCGGCTCGCGGGTGATCAAGAACTTAGAGTCACCCGAGTCGCCGACGCTGATGGCGGTGGCCGGGACATTAACCACGCCCGGCCTGTTTCTAATGGGCCTCGTGGGACTTCTGCCCCTGTACATGGGGCTGTTGGGGCTCGATTTGGGCGGCGTGCTTTACAAGGGGCATTGGATTCATGACGCCCGGGCCGGGTGTCACCCGTTCCTGGGACTGCGGCCGCTGAGCGACGGCGAGATCGTCCTCGCCAAGATGCGCATGGCCGCCCGTTGCACACTGACCAGTTGGGGCCTCGCCCTCGTGGTCGTTGGGATGACCGTAGGCTTGACCGGGGCGTGGCGGGAACTGGCCGCTGCACCGATTCTGGAACCGTTCAGCGCCGGGGACGTGTGCGTCGGAGTCGTGGCCGGCGCCGCGATTCTGGTTGTCATCACCTGGTTGCGGCTGGTCGACAACCTCTGGGTCGGCCTTTCCGGGGAACCGTGGCTCATCCGGACCGTGGCCATCATCGGCTCAATAGCGTGGTTGCCGGTGTCATACTCGGTCTGGTGGCTCTACCAGCGGCCGACCGGCCTGACGACGTTGCAGACGGTCGCGTTCGCGGCGGTCGTGGTCAAGTTCGTCCTGGCCGCGTGGCTGGCGCGGCGGTTGGTGTGTCGTCGCATCCTCGGCGCGCCCTCCGTTACCCTATCGCTCGTGGCTTGGATGACTGTGGCGGTCGGAGCAATCACGCTCATGAGTAAGTTGTTGCCGGCCGAGCGGGTGCCGCTCGTGCTGGCGGCCGCCGGCATCATGCTGCTCATGCCCTTGAACCGCCTGGCCGCGGCGCCGCTGGTACTGGCCTGGAACCGGCACCGCTGATCGGGGGTATGAATTGGGG
>DATJGQ010000769.1:0-5413 GCA_035494815.1 Gemmataceae bacterium | reverse complement strand
GGGAACGTTCGGTGGAACGACGCCGACGCGTCGGTCACCGCCTCCTCCTTCGGCACCACGTTCGTCGGCTGGTCGATCGTGTTCACCGCCTTGGGGTCGCCGGTGAGGACGGTGGCCGTGCCCGCGGGCTGGACGCGCCCGACGCCGCGGAGGTTGATCGCCATCTCCACGCGGTCCTGCTCGGCGTTGACGACCTTGACGATGAGGGTGTGGCCAGCCGTGACGTACGTCGCCGTGGCGAAGATTGCCGGGCGGGCGGGCTGAGTGGCGGGTCTCGCCCCGGAAGCGGCGGCTGGCCCCTGGGCGGGAGTGACGTTCAGGGCCGCCGGGAGGACGACGTCGCCCTTGTTCTGCCCGAGCATGACCTGCGCGTAGTAACTCGCCGATCCGAAGCTGTGCAGCGCGTCGTACCCGATCAGGTTCGTCGCCCACTGCGACCCCTTAGGGTACCCCTTGGCCAGGTCCGCGGGGCTGACGTTGACCAGCAGCGGCGCGTAGCACTCCATCGGCACGACGTCGGCGTTCTTTTCCAGGCCCATTACAAACGCGGCGTCCGCCAGGGCGGCGTTGAGGTCGGGCGTGGGGTTGCCCTCCTGCGTCGCCCATTCGCCGACCATCGTCAGGATTCCGTCCGGCTGGCGGCTGTTCCACGCGCCGCCGTTGAACTTCATCTGCGCGGGATCGAGGGCTCGCTCATACTGGGCCGCTTGGTTCATCAGGGTCCGCGCATTGCGGTAGAAGTGGTCGTCGTACAGGTCGGGCTTGAAACTTTTCACAGGCGCGGTCGCGATGATCTTGATCTGCGGGTAACGCTCGCGGATGGCCTTGGCCATCTGCGTGAAGCGGCCTTCGTAGCTGCCGGACCGGTCGAACCAGTCCTCGTTACCGATCTCCACGTAGTGCAGCGGGAACGGCTCGCGGAACCCGTCCGCGGCCCGCCGGCGGCCCCACTCGCTGTCCGCCGGCCCGCTGACGTACTCGATCTCCTCCAGCGCCTCTTGCGTGTACTGGGCCATCTCGGGGCTGCCGGCGTCCACGTGCTGCCGGTTTAGAACGTACCCGGCGAACACCGCCAGCACCGGCTCGGCATTCAGTTGCTTGCACCACAGCAGGTACTCCGGCAGGCCGAACCCGTCGGACGAGCGGTAGCCCCAGCACCCCATGTGCCCGGGCCGCTGTTCGACCGGGCCGATCATCTGCTTCCAGTTGAAGCGGGTCTCGAACGTGCTGCCCTCGACGTAATTGCCCCCCGGCAGCCGGATGAACGCCGGCCGCATGTCGGCCATTAGCTTCATTAGGTCGGGGCGGAGGCCGTTGGGCGTGTTTTGGTATGTCGGCGGGAAGAGCGAGACGAGACTGAACGAGACGCTGCCCGTCCCGTTGGCGGAGAGGACGAACCGGGCCTTAGCGGTGGTCGGCGCGTCCTGGCCGGTGGTGAGCGTGACCGTGTACTTCTGCCACGTGCCGGTGACGGGCTTCGTGTCCGCCTTGGCGACCGTGACGTTCCCGTCGTCAAGCAGGAGCGACGCGTTAACCGGCCCGGCGAAGCCGCCACCACCCTTGGCGTAGAAGGTCGCGGTGTAGGTTATGTCAGGACGGACGGGAATCCCCCAATAGCCATCGTTGGCCACGCCGGCGCCGCCGCCGGACAGGTCGAGCCGCAGGCTGACCGGCAGGGCTGCGTTGACGGGATCTTCGCGAACGGTGACCGCCTTACCGTCGCCGATCAGCGACCAGTGGACTGGCAGGCCCTGCGCGGCGGGCTGTGTCGGCGGTGTTTGCGGCCGCGTCTGCGGCGGCCTTCCCCGGCCGCGCGGGGGAGGGTCCTGGAACGTGCGGTTCTGGATCAACTCGGCGAACAGGCCGCCGTCGTAGCTGTGGTTGATCTCCTCGGTCATCAGCCCGTAGAACGTCTTCGGGATCGGCACGCCGGGCTTGTTGACGTCGATGTTGAGCGTGGCGCTCGCGTCGTCGGCCAGCGCCGCGGGCGACATCACGCCGCCGCAAAAGGCGGCGACAACCATGCACCCGAACGGTATGGTCACCACCATTTTCATGGTGCGCTCCCTGGGTTGAACGCCGCGTCCGGTCGTTACCGTGAGACGTGGTTCCGCCGCGAACGGCGATTTTTATTCTGTACGAAAATTAATCGCGGCTTTCAAGTCCCTGCTGAGATTTATGGGTCAGTCGGCAAGGGATGGGATCAGCCGAGCAGCATGCGGTCGAGGGCGACCGAGATCACACCCGCCTGGCGCCGGCGCGGGGCCGTGCGGACGGAAATCTCACCGAACCGGGCCCACATTGCGTGCTGCCGGACCGCTTCGGTCAGGTATTCGACGCAGCCGGGCGGCAGTTCGCGGAACGCGCCCGTGAGGATCACCTGCCGCAGGCCGAGGAGGTTCAACGCCGCGGCGACGTCCACGGCGGTGCTTTCGAGCGACTGCTTGAGCCAGCGGGGGAGGGGTTTGTCGGTGAGATACTCGATGAGGGCCGGCCAGGATTTGGGCTGACCGTGCTCCGCGGCGCTGGCCACGAAGCCCGGGCGGGAGATTAACGTTTCAAGACAGCCGACCGCGCCGCAGCCGCAGCGACGGTCGTTCCCGGGCACGGCGACGTGGCCGATCTCACCGCTGAGCGGCACGGACCCGCCGAACAGATTGCCGCCGATCACCGCCGCCGCACCCACGCCGTTACCGGAATCGACTAGCAGAAAGTCGCCCGATTCCGGTTCGGCCGCGAGTTGCCCCAGGGCGAGCAGTCGGATCTCCTGTTTGAAGGCGAGCGCGGGTCCGAAGATATCGCGCAGGCCGTCGCCGAGGTCGGCCCGCTCCAACCAGCGGACGTTGGGCGACAGATAGACCTTCCCGGTCCGCTCGTCAACGACCCCGGGCAGGCTGACGAGCGCCTTGAGCCCCTTGTCGCGGTAGGGCTTCCACACCCGGGCGAGTTGCCGGAGCCACGCGTCGGCGGACGCGGGCGTCGGGAATTCGGCCTGCCAGCGGTCCTCGGCCGGGATCGCAAGGGGAATGACGGCCAGCCGCGTGTTGCGGACGCCGAGCTGCACGATGCCGAAACGCGGACGCCGGCGGTCGAGTTCGAGTCGGGTGGACGGCCGGCCGAGCACCGCCGCGGCTTTGTCCGAACCGTTCACCGTGGACGGAGCCTCGTTGTCGGATTCCGCAAGTATGTGTGCCGACAGGAGCCGGTCCACGATCCGGCTGACGGTCGGCTGGCTCATGCCGGTGGCGCGTGCAAGGTTGGAGCGGGACACCGAACCGGAACGCGCAACCGTCTCGAGGATCCGCCGCTGGTGCATCCGCCGGAGATAGGTCGAAGTGGCCATCCGATTAAAAGTGTACGCAACGCGGTGGTCTCGGTCAGGAGATCATAACAGCCCAGTCCCGGCGCATATGCACCAACTGAACGGCCGGCGCCACGATCTCCTCCGGCGGGCGGGGCCCTGCGTATTCACCTGAAGCGCTCCCCCGGATCACCCCGATTGGTTTCATTCTGAATGAAAGTAATTGTGCCGCTACGGATCCGCTCCGTCAGGGAAGGGCGCGCGGTTCATTCGGCCGCTTTCCCTTGAAATCACGCCAGCCCCGTCCGGTGCAACTGGGCCGCGCCAGCCCGGCAAGTCGCCCGGCGCCCGCTTCCCCTGCAGCACCTTGGCGATGTTCGCCTGCCATGAACCCGCAAGCTTCAACATCTTCGGGGCCGGACCGGGCTCGGGGGCGAGCGTTGCCGAGTGAAGCCGCTGCATCACGAACAACGCGGTTTTGTAACTCGTCCGGCATTGCCGCATGATCTCCCGCGCCGCGACACCTTCCCCCGACGTCGAAGCCCGCCAGAACGCGTAACACCAGTGGCGTAGCTCGAGCCGCGAGTCTTCGAACACGGTCCCGATGCGGGCCGTGAACATCCGATTGCAACTCCGGCACCGCCACAGGAACCGCTTGTTGCGCCCGCCGGTCCTCGCATCGGTCATCCGGTAGACGTCCTCGCCGCCGCAGTGGACGCAGGCGGGGTAGTCGCCCCAACGCATTTTCTCCACGAACTCGACGGCGGCCGACTCGTTGCAGCAGGCGAGCGGCAGGGCTTCAGTACTCTCGTGCGGCTCAACCGCCGGCGGCCGTGTTAAGCGTTGTTTGCGTGCTGACATGCCGGACATCTTGATTCTTGGCCGGGGGCCGAAGACCCCATCCCCGGGACGGAATGATCCGGTTCCAACTTGCGGTGTGAACATGCGGCGATCCCGGGGGGGCGGACGATCGCCCGATGCGACGTCAGCGGAAGATCTTCTGGGCGAAGTAATACAGGTTGTTCCGCCAGTGGGTGGGGTCGTGGGCGTTGGAATCGACGTTCCACACGTGCGGGATCTCGTGCTCCTTCAGAAACGCATGCACCCCCTGGCTGATGCCAATCAGGCCGTCCTTATTGCCGCAGGAGAGCCACAGCAGCTTGATCTTCTCCCGTGCGGCGGCCGGGTCGGAGAGGAGTTCGGACGGGCGCTTCGTGTTGGGCGCCGACGAGAACCCGCCGACCCACGCGAAGGTGTCGAGGTGCGCCAGCCCGAAGTTCAGCGACTGCCCACCGCCCATCGACAGCCCGGCCAGCGCGCGGTGCTCGCGGTCGGGCTGCACCGAGTACCGCGATTCGATCGCCGGGATGACGTCCTTCAGCAGGTCGTCTTCAAACTTAGCGAACGCCGGGGCGGACTGCATCGCGTTGCCCTTCGGGTGATCGTCGACCTGCGCCCGGCCGTTCGGCATCACGACGATCATCGGCACGGCCTTGCCGTCGGCGATCAGGTTGTCCAGGAGGACGTCCGGCGTCGCGAACCGTTCCCACTCCGTCTCGTCCCCGCCGATTCCGTGCAGCAGGTAAAGGACCGGGTATTTCTTGTCCTTGGAATAGTCGGGCGGCGTGTAGACCTGCATCTTCCGGCGGGTGCCGACGGTCTTGGAGTCGTACTCGATCATCTCGAGCTTGCCGTGGGGGATCCCGTCACGCTTGACGTTGAACCCGGCCGGCGGGTCGGGATAGACTTGCTTGTCGTCCGGCCCGAGGACAATCTGCCGGTTCCCTCGCCCGCCGCGGCCTTGGGCCGCGCCGGACGGCTGGGTCACCGGCGCGGTCTGGGCGCCGCGCCGATTCTCGGTCGGCGGCGTGCTCTGCGCAGTGGCCGGCGGTTGGAGGAGTGCGAGCACGCAAGCAAAAACGAGCGCGACGGTTCTGTTCATCGCGGGCAGAATACCACCCACGTCGCCGGGCAGAATGACGAGAATTGACCGAAGATGCGAATTGTTGACCCACCGACGAAGCCCGAGCTGCGGGTCGGTCGCAGCTCCGATTCGAATCTACACACCGAAGCTCTCACTTCCACCATGACGCCGCCCACCGGCGCGCTCGC
>DATJGQ010000768.1:0-5667 GCA_035494815.1 Gemmataceae bacterium | reverse complement strand
AAAGTCAGGTCGCCCGTGGCGTCCGGTTTGAGCGGCTCGGCCCAGTCGGCGGCGAGCCCGTCGGCGACGGCGACGAGTTGGCGGTAGAAGTCCATGCCGGCCGGGGCGCGGGCGACGGTGAACTCAAAGCGGCCGTCCGGGCCGGTCGTCGCCTGAAGCTGCGGCGTCGCTTCCTTTTGAAAGAACGGCAGCGGGATCATCGGCAACGCGGCGGGCAGGTACAGTTTCGCCCCGGCGACCGGTTTGCCCGTCGGATCGAGCACGCGGCCGCGGACGATTTGCGTGCCGGGTGCGGGCGTGTCGGCCTTCGCGACTGCGGGCGGAGGTTGATCTTTGTCGGGCTTGGCCGGCTTGTCGCCGAACGCGGCGAGCGTGGACACGCCGACGCCGAGAGTGAGCACGCCGGTCAACACGGTATACGTAATCGCGGATTTGATCTGTTGCAGTTTCATGACTCGGAGGACTCCTTGTGCCAGTGCGGCGACGGACGCGGGGGCGGCCGACGCCGGTGCGTTTGCGAGTGACACCACGGAGTCCACGAGTTTGAGCGGCACGACCGCCGGGGCCGGCGCCGCGACCGCACCCAGCAGCCCGGCCGAGAGCGTGATGCCCCGCCGGGTGAGCCGGGCGTGCAGCCGTTTGCGGCCCCGCTCCAGGTTCCCCTTCACCGACCCGACCGACCAGCCGAGCTTCTGGGCCGCCTCGTCACGTGAAAGGCCGTCGAGGTAGCACAACAAGAGCGGCAATCGGAACTTGTCGGGCAGGCGATCGAGTTCCTCGTGCAGCACGCCGACCGCTTCGGGCCAGGTCATGTCGGGCGGCAGGACCGCTTCGTGTCGCTGCAGCCCTGCCGTCTCCTCCCGCACCTTGCGGCGTTGTCGGTCGGCCCGGGCGTGCACGGCGACGCGATGGGCGACGCCGTACAGCCAGCGGCCGACGTGGTCGCGCCAGCGGATGGTGTGCGCCTTTTTGGTGAGCACGAAGAACGTGGCCTGGAACGCGTCCTCCACGTCGGCCGGGTCGTTGAGCACCTTGCGGCAGGCGGCGAGGACCAGACGACTGTGCCGGCGGACGAGGGTCGCGAACGCGGTCTGGTCGCCGAGCGTGGTAAACCGGTCGAGCAGATGGCGGTCGTTGGCGTCGTCGCCGGGCTTGGCGATGTGCCGCAGATAGCCGATCACCGGTCGTAACGCCCCGCGAGACATGCCCGGCCCTCGCCGCTGGGATGGGACTCCATCCATATTGCCCGAAGGCGGGGAGGGCGGCACAAGGATTTTTTGCCACCAAGGTGACCCTGTTTCGAGCCGCAGAAGCGGTCGCCTTGACGCCTTTCCCGCGGCGGCTTCGGTTTTTCTTTTGCCGTCGGCAACTCGTGGGGGATTATAGGTGGACTCGTTCCCCACTCCGAGGAGCCTGGCGATGGCCGCACCGGCACTCCGTTCGGCCCTGCGCTTTGTTCGCCAAACGGCCGAATCCGCCGACACCCGGTCTCTGACCGACCGACAACTGCTCGACCGCTATCGCACGCGGCGCGATGAGGCGGCGTTCGGCGTGTTGGTCCGGCGGCACCGTCTGCTCGTGTACTCGGCGATTCGCCACGTGCTGACCGAGCACGCCGACATCGACGACGCGTTTCAGGCCACTTTCCTCGTGCTGATCCATAAAGCGGCGATGGTCCGCTGGCAGCCGTCGATCGGCAACTGGCTCTATGGGGTCGCCCACCGCGTGGCCGTCCGTGCACGGGCTCGTGCACTCCGGCGAAAGAAAATGGAGAGCGCCACCGGCAAACAGACCAGGCAAGCCGCGCCGCCGGACATGACTTGGCGCGAGGCCGTGGACGTGCTGCACGAAGAGTTGGACCGTTTACCCGACAGGTTCCGCGTTCCGCTCTTGCTCTGCTACCTGGAGGGTCAGTCGCGCGACGAGGCGGCCGCGCAGCTTGGCTGCTCGGCGAGCACGCTCAAGGGCCGATTGGAAACCGGCCGTAAGCGGCTCCGCGCGCGGTTGACGCGTCGGGGCGTCGAGCTGTCTGCGGGACTCCTCGCCGTCGTGGTCGCCGACGCGAGCCGGGCTATGTCGCCGCTGTTGGTCCGGGCCACGATACAACTGGCGTCAGGCGCGTCGCCTGCGGCAACCGTCGCCGCGCTGGCGAGCAGTGCCGCGGGCTGGACCGCGGGCCACACGAAACTGGCGGCGGGACTGCTGTTGGCAGTCGGCGCCATCTCCAGCATTGTGGCCGGCATCACTGGGGCCGGACCCGGGTCAGTAGCCCAGGCTACGGCCGAGCCGCGGCGCGAGGCGGAGCCAGTGAGGCCGGCCATCCGCGCCGACGCGGAGTCCGTCACCCTCGCCGGTCGTGTTCTCGGACCGAATGGACAGCCCGTCATCGGGGCGAAACTGTTCATTTGCGACAGCGCCGGCAAGCACCCCGCGCCCCAACCGGCCGCCGATACCGACGGTCGATTCCGCTTCTCGCTCGGACCGCCACCGGACGGCGATCCCGACCGGTATCTGCTGGCGTTGGCCAAAGGCCTCGGCCTCGACTGGTCCGAAATCACGACGGAAGTCGGGCGCGCTGAGTTAACGATGCGGCTGCCAGTTGACGTACCGATCCGCGGCCGCGTGGTTGATTTGGAAGGCCGGCCGGTGGCAGGTGCGAAGGTCGCGTTAGAAGTACTCAACACCGCGGCGTCGGACAATCTCGATGAGTTCTTTAAGGTCTGGGGCGAAACAAAAGACAATGGCAGCCGGGCCGTCGGGCTGATGCTGCGGAAGCGACTCCACGCGCCCGACGCGCTGAATCAGCTCGCGACGGTCACGTCCGCCGCGGACGGGACATTTGTCATGAGCGGGATCGGCCGAGATCGCGCACCGCTGTTGCGCGTCAGTGCGAAGGGCGCCGCCGTCCAACTCGTTCGCGTCCTTCTGCGACCGGGGCTGCAACCGTCATCTCGGCCCGTCGGACTGGAACAATACCGTGTGTCTGGGGCGGACTTGACGGTCGTGGTCGCGCCCAGCAAACCGTTTTCTGGCGTCGTGCGCGACGCGCAGACCGGTCAGCCGATCGCCGGGGTCACAGTCGCCGGCCAGACGGTCGCTCAAATGGCCAACCGGGCGCGCGGCGCGTCGCCTCCGGTGCAGGCCGTCACTGACGCGGACGGCCGCTATCATCTCGACGGCTTGGCCAAGGTGCCGAAACGACTGTTGGCGTTTGTGCCTCCGGCCGGGACGCAGTACCTGCGGCGATTCGTCGACGTTGCCGACACCGAGGGATTCCAACCACTCACGGCCGACACCGAGTTGTTTCGGGGGGTCATCGTCAGTGGCCGACTCACCGACAAGGCGACCGGACGCCCTGCGCTCGGCTCGGTCCGGTACGACCCACTTGCCATAAACGACCACGCTCGGAATACTCCGGGATATCTGCATCCGCTGATTGCCAGCCCGTCGACGACCTGGATGCCCGAAATCGATTCGACGATGACGGACGGCCAGGGCCGCTATCGCATGACCGTGCTGCCCGGGGCGGGACTACTTCTGGTGCAGGCACAGGGACAATTCATCGACCTGAAGGTCGCCGATGCCGATCGCGATCCAGAGGTCTTCGATACTCGGACAGCAGCGAGTTCTGACGTGGGAGGGCACTTCAAGGTGGCGTCCGGCCGCTTTCTGTTGTCGTTAAAGTACTTCACGACCTACCGCGTTATCCGGCCCGCGGCGGACGCAGGGCCGCTGTCTGTCGACTTTGCGCTGAACGGAGGCATAAGCCGGAGTGGGCGGGTGGTCGATCCCGCAGGGGAACCGCTCGCGGGTGTTGTCGTCGACGGGCTCGGTCCGAGAGCGGGACCGCAGGTGGCGTTGCCGGAGGCAACTTTCACCGCAACGTGCCTGGACCCGGAGCAGCCGCGCCGCCTCCTCTTTCGACACGTTGACCGCAATCTGGCGGTCACGGTCTCCCTGCGGGGGAACGAACCTGACCCGATATCCGTGATGCTGCTACCGGCTGCTACCCTCTTAGGCCGAGCACTGAAAGCCGATGGCGAGCCGCTCGCCGGAGCACGAGTAAGCTTGTACGGCTACCCGCCTTTGGCCAAGACCGCTGGCGGCGAGTTCGCCCCAATCGTGACAGACGCGGCCGGTCGGTTTCGAGTCGAGGCGATTCCCGGCGGCACCATCCCTCTACTGGCCCTTAGCCCGCCAGGATCCCCCATCGTGTCGCACCGCCTTGACAACGTGACCGTGCAACCCGGCGAGACAAGGGACCTCGGAGACATCCCATTGAGAAAATGATGATCGGGTTGTAACGCTCTACAGGACATGCGCGGCGATCATTGCCAGCAGGTACATTCACCAAGATCGCCGAAGTCAGCGGTGGCACTATAAAATCTTCTTCACCGCGACCGAGATGACCGATAAAGACGCGTCGGAAAGCGGTCGCCTTCGATAAATCCTTGTGCCGCGCGGTCCATTAGCCTCCACTTACTATGTGAGAGACGACCGCTCTCGACGTGGAGGCGTGCCCCGATGCCCCCGACTCCCGACCCCTGGGCTGCCTACACGCCCGACGAACGGTGCCCGTGGGATCTCCGCCGCGTCGTCCACTTGCACCGCCGGGCCGGGTTGGCCGCGACCTGGGACGAATTGCACCGCGACCTCAAGGACGGCCCGCAACCGAGCATCGACCGCCTGCTCGCCGGCAAGTCGCGGCTCTCCGGCGTGCCGGCCGAGTTCGAATCGACGGCCAAGCTTCTCGCCGACGCCGCGGTCAGCTCCAACGACCCCGGCCGGCTCAAGGCGTGGTGGGTCTACCGGATGCTCTTCGGCCCGGACCCGCTCGCCGAACGGCTGACGTTCCTGTGGCACGACCACTTCGCTACCAGCAACCTCAAGGTCAACGACCTCGGGGCGATGCTGCATCAGAACGAGACCTTCCGCCGCTTCGCCCGCGCCCCTTTCAGCGAACTGCTCAAGGCGAGCGTGCACGAACCCGCCCTGCTCGTCTGGCTCGACGCCCCCGCCAATCGCAAGGGCCACCCGAACGAGAATCTGGCCCGCGAGACGATGGAACTGTTCACGCTGGGCGTCGGCAACTATTCGGAATCCGACGTGAAGGAGGCCGCACGCGCCCTGACGGGTTGGGGGGTCGACGAAGGAGAGTTTCGCGTCAAGGCGACCGCGCATGACAGCGGTCCCAAGACGATCCTAGGCAAGAACGGCACCTGGACCGGCGACGATTTCGTCGCGATGTTGCACGACCATCCGGCGACGGCCGGTCGGCTCGCCTGGCGATTGTGCGGTCTGTTCTTCGGCGAAGGGGCGTTGGAGCCCGCCGCGATCAAGTCGCTCGCCGACGATCTTCGCGCTCACAACCTCGACATCGGTCGTGCGGTCGAGACGATCTTGCGCTCGAGGGCGTTCTTCGAATCAAACAATCTCGGCAATCGCGTGTTCGCGCCGGTCGAGTTCGTCGTCGGTGCGGTGCGGGCGCTCGACATGGCCGACCCACCGCCGAGTACGCTCGCGCTGGCCGACTGGGCAGCGCGGCTCGGGCAGGACCTGTTCTACCCGCCGAACGTCGGCGGCTGGCCGGGCGGTCGTGCGTGGATCACGACGCGGTCGGCGATCGGCCGGGCGAACTTCGCCGCGTCTCTGGTCGCCGGCCCCGGC